>JBJKSJ010000399.1:0-12003 GCA_046704085.1 Ktedonobacterales bacterium
CTTTAAAGACTAGGTGAAAGACCGCGCCCAAATCCCTCTCTCCAACACCAGCGCGCCAAAGAACTCCCGGACCGTCAGGACCCACCGCTCCTGGCGGCCTCCACTGGACCAACCAACAACCCTACGCGGGTCTCGGCTGTGAATTCGCCTGGCCTGCTGCTGACTCAGGGGGCAGCGGGCCGTCCGTGCCGTGGAGCACACCTGTACGGGGAGCGTTGCCGCGCTCAGGCAGGTGCGTTCAATCTCCAGGCCAGCCGGTACCGGCTGGCCTGGAGAAGCACCCTCCGCAGTACACACCCCGAGACACGGAGCCCCGATGCGCGCTCTGCTCTCGCCGTATATCTGCCCAGAGCAAGGAAACTCTCACCAAACCAACCAATGCCCCCTTTCTTTGGGATGGTATTTGATCCAATGGCGCACAGAACCAGGGCACAGAAGCCACCCACCGAAGGTGCCAGTGGTCACTCCGCCCGGCGTCTACGCTGGCTGTGCTGCTCCGACCCAGCCAAACTCACCAGCATAGACAGTGCGTTCTTAGCCTCGCTGTATCAACGGTGCCCAAGAGACCATGACCATGCAACAGCACGTGACAGCATTCATGGCGCGCGTAAGTCAGCATGACCGTCTCGCCATGGACAACTGGTTGCTGGCAGCGGAACAGACCGGCTTGCCGGATCTACTGGGCTTTGCCCAGGGCAGTCAGCGCGATTATACGGCAGTGATCAGAGCACTGGAATATCCATGGAGCCAAGGCGCCGTCGAAGGCCAGGTGAACCGCATCAAAACGATCAAACAGCAACTCTAAGGCCGAGCGACCCTGCCCGTCTTGAAGCACCATGTGTGGCTCTCTGCCACTTGAGGCTCACTAAAAGTAGGGGTCAGGCCTGACCCCTGTTCACCAGAAAGAGCGGAGAACCAAATAATGGGTCCATTATAATAAGCACTATGAGCGTGCGGGCAGGCAAGAGGGTAGCAAGAGAACTTGCTGTGTTTGCTTGTCTTGTGTATAATGGCGGCATGAAGGAAAGCCGAAGATAAATCGTAACCTTAGCCAATCAAGAATAGAAAAGCTGGCAATGATTTCGTATCTTCTCTTTGCGAGGGAGATTTGGCAATGGCTGACAGGGTAGGCCAGCAGCTTGGCAATTATCGTTTACTCCGTCTGCTGGGACGGGGAGGCTACGCCGAGGTCTATTTGGGCGAACACCTCTATCTAAAAACTCTGGCTGCCATTAAAGTATTCCAACCCTTTCTAACTGAACAGGATCGGGATGCCTTTCTCCGCGAGGCACAGACGATGGCACGTCTGATCCATCCACATATCATACGCATCCTGGAGGGGAGTGTTGAGGAGGGCATCCCATTTCTAGTGATGGATTACGCGCCCAACGGCACCATCAGAGACCGCCATCCAGAGAGTGAACGGCTTGCGCTGGAAACGATCCTGGCTTACGTGAAGCAAGTAGCAGGCGCCTTACAGTACGCCCATGACGAACAACTGATTCACCGCGACATCAAGCCAGGAAATCTCTTGCTCGGACGGCATAAGGAGGTGCTGGTCAGCGATTTTGGCTTGGCTGTTGCCACCCGCCGCTCATTCACGCAAACCCAGCAGGAAGTGGCAGGTACCGTAGCATATATGGCCCCCGAACAGATTGAGGGGAGAGCGCGACCAGCGAGTGACCAATATTCACTCGGTATTGTCGTCTATGAATGGCTGAGCGGCGCCTGCCCCTTTCAAGGGTCAGTGCGCGAGGTGATATCTCAGCATCTGCTGACCCCTCCTCCACCTTTGCGTGCAAAGGTGCCAAGCCTTTCAACGGCAGTAGAGCAAGTAGTGCTACGCGCGTTGGCAAAGGCACTTGATGAACGCTTTCCAACTATAAGCGACTTTGCCAACGCTTTGGATGAGGCTAGCCAGCAAGAGCAGCGCCGCTTGATCAAACGTCCCTCCCCACGAGTCCAACAGCCCAAGGTGACTCCAAACCTCCTGCCTCCACTAGACCCTTCTCCATCCGAAATCTCTTCGACTCTATCAAGCCGACCAGGGCCACCATCCCAGAGGGAGGTTTCCCCTCCAGCCACCCCTCCAACCTTGCCTCCCATCCAGGAGCCTATCGACCCAGCAACACAGCAATCGTCAGTTAACCCCCCCCCGTTGGGAACCACCCTCGTCACCTATCATGGGCATATCAGCGTCGTGACAGCAATAGCGTGGTCGCCGGATGGGAGTCGTCTTGTCTCTGGCTCCTGGGATCGAACCGTTCATGTCTGGGAAAGTACTACCAGCAAGCGCCTCCTTCAGTATCAAGAACATGCCGAAGGGGTGACTGCTGTTGCCTGGTCGCCCAACAGCAAGTATCTGGCATCCGGAAGCCATGATGGAATAATCCAGGTCTGGGATGCAGTTATCGGCAAGACGCTTTTCACTTATCATGGCCACGCGCAAGCTATTACTGCCCTCGCCTGGTCGCCAGGGGGGAAGCACCTGGCCTCAGCGAGCGCCGATCTGACTATCCATATCTGGCAACCCACTGCTCAAGGACATCTCTTTACTTACAGCGGGCACCGCTCGCTTGTGGAAACAATTATGTGGGCGGCTGATAGAAAGCGCATCACGACAGTTGGCCGCGATCAGACAGCACAGAGTTGGGATATTGCCACAGGGGGCAACGTCTACACCTCTCACCCTACCAATGCCCCTGCACGCGCCCTGGCGTGGTCGCCGGATGGAAAGTATATTCTCGCCGGGAGCGAGAGTGGAGAGGTCATCTTGAAAGAGGTGGCATCTAGCAGGTTCCTCTTTACTTATCGCGGCCACACTGAGAAGGTCATTGTTGTCGGGTGGTCACCCGATGGCGCGCGAGCCGCCTCTGGAGGCGCTGATACAACCGTGCAAATCTGGCAGGCGCGATAAAAGCTTCAGGCCAGCCCATAGACAGGGATGGCGGCCCCATTTACTAACTTCGCCTCATCGGACGCCAGGAAGAGAATGACCGGCGCTATTTCTGCGCCTGTCGGCCAGCGTGCGTAATCTGCTTTGGGCATCGCCTGGCGATTGGCAGGGGTATCTACAATACTGGGCAAGATAGCATTCACGGTGATCTGATACTCTTTCAATTCTTGCGCCTGTGATTCCGTCAGCGAAACAATTCCAGCCTTCGCTACTCCATAGGCGGATGCCTTGGGATTCGGCTGTACAGCCGCCCGCGAGGAGATATTGATGATGCGTCCCCAGTGCTGCTGCATCATCGGGCGCGCGGCATGTTTGGAGCAGAGAAAGGTAGAACGCAGATTTAAGCGCAGCATCCGTTCCCATGTCTCCAGGTCCATCTCGCTCACGGCCTGACCTGCTGCAAAGCCTCCAACCATATTCACCAAAATATCAAGCCGCTGATACCGCGCTATCACCTCCTGCACCATCTGCTCAACACTCGGTTCATCCAGCACATCAGATGCGATACATGTCAGCTTGGCAGCGCGTTCTCCCCACTCTGCCTTCCATCCTTCTACAGCAGAGGAAACTTCCGCCCGCTCGACCACCACGACCGTAGCACTGGCTTTCAGAAAAGCCTCCACAACAGATCGTCCCCATCCACCTCCCGCGCCAGTTATAACTGCTATCTTGCCCTGAAAATCCATCTGCCTTTCTCCTTATAGAGCAGGCTACATCTGGTGCCCTTGCGCTACAAGCTGGTTAATCTCTCTATTAACCGCTGCTTTGATGCGCTGTTTCGCTTCTTCTGCCTGTCCACTAGCCGCCGGAAATCGCTGCACCACCAAATTGACAGCCTGATCAATCACCCCATCAACGATACTCATGGCCTCCTGCTCAACTGATCCTCCCCTCAAGCCACCATCCTGGTCCGTGATCTGATCCATATATCTCCTCTTCTTGCTTCGTTCACATTTGCACAAACACCCGCGCCTGCACAGGAGTCTCTTATAGCATCAGCGCAAGATAAGCGATGTCTTGGTTTGCAAGAAGCATTCCCTCCGCTCAGGCCAGCAGGTTAGTTGCCTACCCAGGTTGCCTCGCGCTTCTCCAGAAAAGCGCACATACCTTCTTGGGCATCGACTGCCAGCGCATTCATGCTCATGACTTCCTTGGCATAGGCATAGGCTTTGGGTTGGTCAAGGTCAATCTGGCTATAAAACGCCTGTTTGCCGATGGCAACCGTTAGCGGGCTGGCATGAGCAATGGAGAGTGCGAGCGCGCGAGTTGCGCCTTCCAATTCCGCAGCGGGAACGACCTGATTCACCAACCCCCACTCAGCCGCTGTTTGGGCTGATACAACTTCACCAGTCAGCAACATCTGAACCGCTCGCTTCCGCCCAACTGCGCGGCTGAGCGCAACCATCGGTGTGGTGCAGAAGAGGCCAATCCTGACACCTGGGGTAGCAAACCGAGCTTCTTCAGCAGCAACGGCCAGATCGCACGTAGCGACAAGCTGGCATCCGGCAGCAGTAGCGATGCGATAGACCATAGCAATGACCGGCTGCGGAATCGCTTGAATGGCGGTCATCAATTCGGTGCAGACATCAAAGACATATCGGTAGTTGTTGATCGTGCCACCTACCAGTTCGCGCAGGTCATGGCCTGCTGAGAACGCAGGGCCATTCGCCGCCAGAATAACGACCCGCGCCTCTTTATCGCGGCTAATGCTCTTGAAGGCATCGATCAACTCATTCATCATCTCAACGGAGAGTGCATTACGACGATCCGGGCGATTCATCGTAATCGTTGCAACTGGGGCATCACGAGTAACCAGAATGGATCGGTAATCCATCGCCTTCCTCCTGCCTGAAATGAACGGTTCGGATAGAGTAGGTAGTTATCGACCGATCTTGCGGCGTTTCAACTCCTCCGTCAGTTGGGGAACAACGGTCAGGGCATCACCCACCACGCCCAGATCGGCGACTGAGAAGATGGGCGCATTCTCATCACGGTTGATCGCCACAATATATTTCGATCCCTTCATCCCCGCAAGGTGCTGAATCGCTCCACTGATACCCACAGCAACGTAGAGGGTGGGTTTGACAGTTTTCCCTGTCTGTCCCACCTGATAGCTATAAGGCACCCACCCGGCATCAACAACCGCGCGTGTAGCTCCCACTGCGCCCCCCAACGCCACTGCCAGCGCCTCGACAACGGCAAAGTTCTCAGGCTTCCCCAGTCCGCGCCCCCCGCTCACAATGATCGAAGCGTCCTCAAGGCCCGGCCCTGCGGCGGCCTCATCGACGCGCTGAGTAATCCGTGCCCGAAGCAATGCAGGATCAATAGGCGCCTGCACTTCCTCAACCGTTGGCGTCATTCCAGCATGCTCCTCCAGAGAAAACGCCTTTGGCCGGAAGAGAACCAGTTTTGTCCCGTTATTCACCAGGGTAGCTGTTACCACGTTCTCGCCCCCCCAGGGAACAGTGACCTGTAATTCGCCACCATTCAGGGAGAGATCGGTCGCGTCGGTAACCAGGCTGCTCCCCAACATTGGGCTGAGGCGCGCAGCAATATCGCGGCTATCATAGGTGGTGGGGAACAAGAGGAGCGATGGGCGATGCTGCTCAATCAGTTTGCCAAGAGTGTCTGCTGCGGGCATTGCCAGATACTCATCGTAGGCCGCGTCGTCATGGATATAGACCTTCTGGGCACCATATGTGCCCAGCGTAGGAACAACAGCACGCGCGCCTGAGCCAAAGACCACCGCTTCAGCCGTGCCCAGTTGGGCTGCCTTGCTCAAAACCTCTAGCGAGCCACGAAATGGCTTGCCCTGGTCCAGTTCTACCCATACCCAAATAGTTTCTGCCATGCGCTCGCTCCTTACAGCAACTTATATTGGTCCAGGAAATCGGCGATTGCTACAACAGCGGCGCCGTCATCTTTGATCACGCGCCCGGCGGCGCGCGCCTCGACCTTGGATACGGAGACAACCCGCTCCCTGGCTCCTGCCTCGCCAACTTCGTTCGCATTCAATCCCAGGTCGCCGATGCTCATCACCGCGAGCGGTTTCTTCTTCGAGGCCATAATGCCCTTCATCGAGGGATAGCGAGGAGTATAGGCGCCACTGGCGACCGTAACAACCACTGGCAGATTTGCCTCAACGACCTGATAGCCAGTGGGAGTCACGCGATGGACTATGCAGGTATCACCATTGATATTTATCTCACGTGCAAACGTGAGCGCGGGCATCATCAATAACTGGGCGATACCTCCGGGCACCATCCCGGTATAGCCGTCGGTGCTTTCGGTCGCACAGATAACGACATCAGGCTGCTCACGTCCGATAGCTGTTGCCAGAACGCGCGCCGTGCCCAGGGAATCCGAGCCAGCCAGCGCGGGATCGCTCACCAGAATGGCGCGATCAGCTCCCATTGCCAGCGTGCGCCGCAGCGCCTCCTGAGCAGTTTGCGGCCCCATAGAGATAGCAAATACTTCGCCGCCATGTTTCTCTTGCAGCAAAAGCGCAGCCTCAACGCCGCTCTCATCGCCAGGGTCTAACACTAACGAAACGCCTGTGCGAACAAGCCGATTTGTTGCCGGATCAAGCCTGCTCACAGTGGTATTGGGATCCGGAATCTGCTTCACGCAGACACATATTTTCACGTTACTCTCCAATCATCTGCGAACTTCAGCGTATTGGGCTGGACCGCATGGATAATGCCAGTTCCAGCGTTAGCAGAAGCTGAAGCGCAAGACCAGACATACAGTATCAAAAGTGTATCCTCTGAAAAGCTATTTGTCCACTCCGCTCTACAGCCCCAAAGACGGTATCTTTTGGAGTCCCATCTCCCAATCTGGCAATCTCTATCCTGCCTGATGGTCAACGGGCAATTCTGACATCGGCTGGTAGAGCCACCTTGACCCTTCCGGGGTATCTTCAATCAAGATGCCAGTTTCCTTCAGAGCGTCGCGCAGTTTATCCGCTAACGCCCAACGTTTCTCGCTGCGTAACTCGGCACGAACCTCAAGCAAGGTATCGATCACTGTCGGCGGGAGCGTTGGGATACCAGAAACTTCATCTTCATCGAGGGTCTCATCATCAGTGGGATGCAAGCCACTAATCCCCGTGACGCCTTCTCCATACTCCCCCTCATCCTCAACTGGCACAAGCACTGGGGCAACAGCCGGAATGTAGAGTCCCTCTGGATGGCCGTGTGCCTCGCCCCGCAAGACCGCCAGTGGAAACTGATTGCCTGCCCTATAGATAACCGGCGGCATATCCTCACGCAGAAGCGTCAGGCTGCCTCTACCAACTACCATCCCTTGCCCAGCAGATAGATCAAGAATGCAGGCGGTGTGTTCATCAATACCCAGAATAGTTTCTTGAGCAGGCAGGAGTGATTGCAAACGCTCGAAGCGTTCGCGCCCCATAAAGCAGTGGGAGGTATCCAGTTCTGCTCCCCCCTCTTTATTGTTCCAATGGGGCACAATAGTCAGGTGATAGCCAAATGGACCAAGCATATCCAGGCCAGACAGCCAATGTAGATCAGCGCCTGCCTTAAAAATCTCATAGATGGGGAGGGCATGCGCGCTGACTGCCAGTGCTGCCGCGCTGGAGAAGACCAGTGATGCCCCCTGCGCGTGGCGCTGGCGTAAAGCCCCAAGCAACAGCGATTCCTGCAATTGACGAATCATAAAAGCGGGACTGCCTGGCCCAGCAAAGATACAATTGGCTTCTGCAATGGCCTCGGCAAGAGCAGGAGAGCCCGTGTCATAAGGGCCGCCTTTGTAACGAGCGCGGACAACGGTAACGTGAGGTGCGAAATCCTGCAAACGATGGCTGATAAAATCAGCGACTTTCCCCGCAACCAGATCGGCATTTGGCTGAAACCCCGCCGGGGTATCGAGGATAGCTACCCGTATTGGACGCTTCAATCGTCGAAAAACGTGGACAAAGACCTCCCTACCAAGCGCAGCAGTTTCTCCAGAGCCAAGCAGTGCAATGACACCAGGCTGCGTATGAGTCTTTTCTCCAGCCATTCGTAGCCTCTACCCTCTACGATCTAAACGCCTGCCCTCATGCGTCAGGCTCAGGCAATATCAGCCAATAACCTGGCGCCCTACGTACTATCTCAGCATCAGGTTCCTCTGAGCGTCGAACCCGCACAGAAGCATCCCACGCAACATAGTATAGCCGATCATCCCCCCTCTAAGGCAAGCCTGCTTTTATGCACTTTCTAACCCGGCGGCGCGTGATAGAATGATGAGAAATTTATTTGAACAGTGGCCGCAAGGAGTCGTACTTTAGAAAGCAGGCAAATGATCATGTCCGATCTAGACTTTGGCTTCACGCTCTATCCTGTTGCGCGCGGCGAGGGACGAGATGTTGCGACGCTGCTAGATTACAATCGGCGCTGTCTGCGCATGCTCTCTCCGCGCTTCACGACTATCTGGGTGGAAGATCATGTTCAGTGGGGCGACCAGGCCACGCTGGAATGTCTGACCACGCTTAGCTTCCTGGCAGGCGAATTCCCATCCCTGCGCTTTGGCACATTGGTATTGGGCCAATCCTATCGCAACCCGGCCCTCACCGCCAAGATGGCAGCGAACTTGCAGTATATTACTGGCGGGCGCTTCGTCCTGGGCATCGGCGCAGGCTGGAAAGAAGATGAGTATCGCGCCTACGGCTATCCCTATCCCCCTGCCAAAGTACGCGCTGCCCAGATGGATGAAGCTGTGCAGATCATTCGCGCGCTCTGGAAAGAGCCATCCGCCACATTCAAGGGCGCCTCCTATCAGATTGAAGACGCCTCCTGCTCGCCACGACCTCAGCCCGCGATCCCACTGATGATCGGAGGAGGCGGCGAACAACTGGTTTTACGCTCGGTAGCGCGCTATGCAGATTGGTGGAACTATAATTTCTGTACAGCAGAAGCGTATGCGCAGAAGCTAGAGGTGCTACGCCAACACTGCGCAGCGATAGGGCGCGATCCTTCTACCATCCGGCTCACTTACTACGGCATTGTGAACCTCCCAGAGAATCCCGCTCAGGTGGCAAAGTCTTCGTTGCACATCATCGGTAGCACGGCACAACAGGTGGCCGAAGAACTAAACCAGTTCATCGATCTTGGCATCAGCCATATCATGCTGCGCTTCAGCGATATTGGTTCGCTTGAACGCTTCAACAGCCTGGTCTTGCCGCAGCTTCCTTGAAAAGCAAGAAACTTTTCAAGGAAGCTGCGTACCTAATGCCACCAGATCGCGGGAGCGGGATCGCCCAGATCAGCAACCGCTGGAACAATATCACGCCCAAAAATCTCAATCGGCTCCAGAGACGAAACGTTCGGCATGCTCAGATTCGCCAGTTGTACGCCTGCTTCTCCCAAGGCGCGAACTTGCTGAAGCGCCTGGGCAGGAGTAAGGCTCCCATTTTCCCCAGCGGATGAGACAAAGATGCGGCTGTTCGCTGTGCGCAGAATCTCGGCGTAGGGACGCTCTACTTCCTCACAATGTCGCTTGAGAACGCTCAATTTCTGGCGCTGTGTCTCAGGGTCGCCAAAGATATTGCAGCCATCGGCATATTTGGCAACCAGCCGCAGCGTTTTCTGCTCGCCGCTGCCGCCGATCATAATAGGTATTCGGGGCTGCGAGAGGGGAGCAGGCTTCAGCAACGGTTCGGCCAGTTGATAATAGCGCCCTTGATAGGGCTCTACTGTTCCACTAAACATCTGGTGCGCAATTTGCAGGGTCTCCTCCAGCCGCTCAAAACGCTCTTTCAGGGGCAGGAAGGGTACTCCCAGCCCCACATGTTCTCGCTCAAACCACGCTGCTCCAACACCAAGAAAGGCACGTCCCCCAGAAAGCACATCGAGCGTTGTGACCGTCTTCACCAGCACCCCCGGATGACGATAGGTGATACCGGTGACCATCGTGCCCAGCCGCACCTTCTTTGTTACCCCGGCCAGAAACGAGAGTGCGCTGTATCCCTCCAGCATCTCCATCTCTACCGGCCCCTGTCCACCAATCTGAAAGAAATGGTCCATCACGGTAATAAAACTGAAACCAGCGTCATCGGCAGTCCGCGCGATGGTTGCCAAACGCTCACCAAGCGCGGCAGGACCGCCGGGCCAGGTGAAGTTTGGAATATGCAATCCAATACGCATGTGTTCACTCCTCTTGAGAATTACGAGACTGGCGACTCTCCATAAAAAGGTTCCTGCAATCGCGCCAGGAGGCGCATCTGCAAGAGAACAGCCCTGGTATGGGTATGACTGCCCGTGTGTTCAGTACTGGTGACCAGATCAACAAGATCAGCGGGCTCATCTATATCAAACGCGAACTCACGCGCTCTGACGACCTCAACAGTGATGCCACGCTCGGCAGCCGCCTGCTGGTGGCGTTCCAGACTAGCTGGGCCAAATAAGAAAGGAAGAATCCCTGGTGGGCGTTGAAATAGCGCATTTGTCCCCGCCCCATCACGCGAGGCGGCCAGCAGCAGGCGGCTATAATCGCCTTGCATTCCGCGTGCTACCAACCGATCTACTACCATCGAGCGTAAGAGGGGGAGATCACTAGAGACGACCAGTACGGCCTTTGCCCCTTGCTCACGGCAGTAGGCTACTCCACTCTCCAGGGCCACGTTTTGGCCTGGTTTACCCTCAGACAGTACCGCAACTCCTAAATCGCTTGCAGCAGCCCCCAGGGTGGTATCTGCGGTTACGATAGCAACCCTATCCACACGCCGAGCCCATTGTAAGGCGTTGATTACATCGCGCAGCATCGCCAGGCTCAAGGCCCGGCGTTCAGCCGGACTCAACAGATATGCCAGGCGCGTTTTCGCTTGCTCTAGTATTTTTGCCGGAACAATTGCCCAGATCATTGCTGGATTGCCGCTAATGCAGCGCGGGCCAGCGCTTCTTTTTCAGGCAAGCCACGCATAATCGTATCCATAACGACAACTCGACACCCCAGCGCCTCTATGGCAGACGCCAGGCGCGCGTCTACCTGATCAATGATCAAGACATCCAGGAAATCGCGGTAACATTCGGCCACACCCACCGCAGAAACATCCAGCCCTAACGCCCCCATCAACTTATCAGCCGGGCCCTTGATTGGCGCGCCCCCAATGATTGGGCTGATTGCCACCACCGGCACAGGCGTTTCACGCAGGGCCATTCGCACGTCCGGCACAGCCAGGATAGAGCCAATACTGACAATAGGATTGCTCGGCGCCAGGAGGATGCCCTCTGCCTCAGCAATAGCTTCCAGCACGCCAGGCGCCGGTTGAGCCGTCTCAATCCCCTCAAACTGAACTCCCTCCACCGGGTCGCTGGCATGCCGCTGCACCAGATATTCCTGGAAGTGAAATACACCATTAGGCGTGCGGATGCGCGTCGTCACGCGCTGGTCACTCATCGGCAGGAAACGTGTCTCCAGACCGAGAGAGCGACGAATCTGGTCACTGACTGCTGAGAGGGGTAATCCCTGGCGAAGCAGCATCGTGCGATGAATATGCGTCGCCAGATCACGATCCCCCAGTTGGAACCAGGCATCATTTCCATAGCTTTTCAAGGTTTCGAGGCAATGGTAGGTATCATCTCGTATGCCCCAGCCCTGTCCTGTATCCACCAGCCCGGCCAGGGTATACATTACGATGTCGAGATCAGGAGAGATATGCAAGCCATAGAGATCAATATCATCTCCAGTATTGACGATGACCGTGAGAGTTGCAGGCGACGACACACGAACCATTCCTTCAAGAAAACGTGCCGCGCCAACACCACCAGCCAGCGTGACGATCATGCTTCACCCTCTCAATCCCAACGAGCAATGAGCGCATCGGCTGATCGATGGTCCCGGCGTTTGGGTTCACGGCCCAGGTAGCCAAGCGTAATCAGAGCATGGGGAGTAAGAGCCGGGTCCAGATCAAGCGCCTGACAAACAATCTCTGGACAAAACAGAGGCGCGCACATCCAGCCGCTCTCCAGCCCCAAGCTCCAGGCGGACAGCATCAGATTTTCTGCCGCCGCGCCCAGGCTCTGAATTGCCATGATGGTCTCAGCCTC
>JBJKSJ010000400.1:0-23514 GCA_046704085.1 Ktedonobacterales bacterium
TGGATCAACCAGGCGCCCTGATTGCGCGCATTCGCCACGAGGACTTGCCTGGCAAGCGCCTGGGCCTCGCGCGTTTGGCCGCGACGCAGCAGCAGTTGCCCGGCATGAACGGTGGCTTCCACGTTGCCGGGGTCTAATTGAATCACTCGCGTGTAGGCAGTGATCGCGCGGCTACGCTGTCCCAGCGCCTCGAGGGCAAACCCCTTCCCCAGCAGATTGGCCGCATCTTTGGGCGCGATAACGCTCGCCTGTTGATACGCAGCGAGCGCCTCCTCAAACCGCGCCAGCTTGAGCAGCACTTGCCCTACTTGCCTGTAGGCCAGCGCGTTGTTGGGCGCATGCTGGAGCGCCCGCGTATAGCGCGCCAGCGCTTCTTCGTAGCGTTGGAGGGCATAGAGGACATCTCCCTGATGGATATAGGCGTCCGCCCGGCCTGGCGCTGCGGCGATCACACGCTGCCAGACTTCAAGCGCCTCCTCCAACCGCCCAAGGCGTTGGAGGGTCGTTGCCAGCCCGATCAGCGCCTCCACATTTCTTGGCTCCAGGGCGAGCGTGCGTTGATACGCCAGCACGGCCTGGGAATCATCTGGGCGCTCGCCGAGTTGCGCGCTCTCCTCAGGCGGAGCGCCAAAGCCACTCAGATCGTCAGGCAAAGGAGCAAGCATATCATCAACCTGAATCCAGTCAGAGCAGGTATTGGTTAAGCGATATACTACAGGGACAAATAGCTTCAGTCGTCTTCTCCTTGTATAACGGACCAGCCCCATCAGCGTCACGAAAAGAAGTGCAACGTTGCATACAAAGCGGTTCTCTTCCGAAGAACAGCCCGGTGAGGAGCGCAATAAGGCTGATGGCGCTTCGTTTGGTGGGTTCATCCAGAAAACGGCTGGCATTCTCTGCCAGAAAGAAGGCATAATGAGAGGAGATGCCTTGAAAAGAAGGAGCCAGTGATGGAAACAGAAACGAGCAACGCAGCGGGCCTGGATTCGCTGCAAGGCAACCATATCTTGTTGACGACCTTTCGCAAGACGGGAGTCGGCGTGCCCACGCCGGTCTGGTACGGGCACACGGGCGACCACCTGTACGTCTTTAGCCTGGCCTCTGCCGGGAAGGTAAAGCGCATCCGCAACAACCAGAAGGTGCAGATCGCCGCCTGCACCGGCACAGGCCGCGTCACCGGCTCGACGATGGAGGCGCGGGCACGCATTCTGCCCAGGAGTGAGGAGATCATTGCTCGCCGGGCGCTGCGGCGCAAACACCAAATTGTCTTTCGCTTCAGCGAGGTCTTTTCCAACGGGCTGCTGCGGCGCAAGTGGGCCTTTCTAGACATCACGCTGGCGTAAGTCCCTGGTCAGCAAGAAAGGAATAGATGAGCAGTATGCACGGCATTGTTTCGCTGCTGGATGAGCAGCATCATACGCTAGTTGAAGGACTCTGGGCTGAGCTTGCCGTGCGGTTTGGGCTGTGCGGCGTCTATGCCTCTCGGTTTCCCCATTTCTCGTATCAGGTAGCCGCGCACTATGACCTGACGATGGTGGAGGGCATTCTAGAGCATGTCGCTGCCAGAGAGGCTCCATTCTCGGTGCAGACAACTGGCCTGGGCATCTTTACCGGCGCTCAGCCGGTCCTCTTTGTTCCCGTCGTGCGAAGCCTGGAGCTATGTGAGCTTCATCGGAGGCTCTGGGGCATGCTTTCCAGGGCAGGTAAAGACATCAACGTTTACTACCACCCCGATCTCTGGATGCCACATATTACGATTGGCCTTGGTGATCTTGATAAAGAGCGCCTGTCTGATGTAATGTTATTGCTGAGTGAACGATCCTTCAACTGGACCATCACCATCAACAACCTGACGCTGATGCATGACACCGGCACACAGCAGGAACTCCGCACGCGCTGCAACTTTTGCGCATAATACTTCACAATTAGGTAGGATGAACACATGGCCGAATTTCTCCAGTTTCCCGCAGGCTTTGCCTGGGGCGCCGCAACCGCCGCCTACCAGATCGAGGGAGCCGCCAACGAAGATGGCCGGGGGCCATCCATCTGGGATACCTTCGCGCACACGCCAGGCCGCACGCTGAACGGCGACACGGGCGATGTCGCCTGCGACCACTACCACCTCTACTTGCAGGATGTAGCCCTGATGAAAGAGCTAGGGCTGAACAGCTATCGCTTCTCCATCTCCTGGCCGCGCGTGCTGCCAACCGGGCGCGGCGTGGTGAACAGAGCGGGCCTGGATTTCTATGATCGGCTGGTGGATGCGCTGCTGGCCGCCGGTATCGAACCCTACGCGACGCTTTATCACTGGGATTTGCCCCAGGCGCTGCAAGATCAGGGCGGCTGGCTGAAACGCGAGACCTGCCAGGCGTTTGCTGACTACGCGCAGGTGGTGGCCGCGCGCCTGGGTGATCGCGTGCATCATTGGATTACACACAATGAGCCGCTGGTGGTTGCGCAGCACGGCTACTGGACCGGCTTTCATCCGCCAGCCGTCCAGGACTCTGCCGCCGCCTCGCAGGTGGCGCATCACCTGCTGCTCGCGCATGGCCTGGCGCTGCCCGTCCTGCGCGCCGCCGGAGATCGCCAGACGCAGGTGGGCATCACGCTCAATCTGCACCCGGTCTATCCGGCCAGCGACGACCCGGCAGACCTGGCCGTCGCCCGCCGCGAGGAATTGATCTACCTGAAGTGGTTCCTGGACCCGCTCTTCCGAGGCGCGTATCCGCTCGACGAGATGCAGGCGCATGGCCTCGAACATCCGACAGTTGAAGCAGGCGATCTGGCACTGATCACGCAGCCGCTGGATTTTCTGGGCGTGAACTACTATACCCGTATGATTGCCAGAGGCTCGGCAGGTTCCAACGAACTAGACGCGCAGGCTGAACACACGACGATGGGCTGGGAGGTCTTTCCCGATGGGCTGCGCGTGCTGCTGGAGCGCGTGCAGCGCGACTACGCCCCCAAAGCCATCTACATCACCGAGAACGGCGCGGCCTTCGAGGACACGCTGCGCGAGGACGGGACGGTTGAGGATGAGCGGCGGCGCAGCTATCTTCAGCGGCACTTCGGCGCGGCGCACGCCGCCCTGCAAGCAGGCGTACCACTTCGCGGCTATTTCGTCTGGTCTCTGCTCGATAACTTCGAGTGGACCTTCGGCTACATGCAGCGCTTTGGCATTGTCTACACCGACTATCCCACGCAGCAGCGCCATATCAAAAAGAGCGGCTATTTCTATCGTGATGTCATTGCCCGCAACGGCGTGATGGGCGAGTGAGATTATCGGCATACCATATGAAGCTTCGCGCGGGCGCAGGCAAGCAAGGCAAGGAATAGCTAAGCGGGAACTTCTATCCAGTTGCCAGGGCGTAAAAAGCAGGGTATCATGCGGGTAATCATTCAAGAGTAGTTTTGCCACCTGGCAGCATTGCTCAGAGAGGAGCTTGCATGATTGATTTTGCGCCCACCGAGGAACAAACGGCCATTCGTGATCTGGCGCATCAGATCGCGGTGGAGCAATTCCGCCGCCTGGCGCGCGTGGCCGACGAGTCGTGCGAGATGCCCGGCGACCTGTGCCACCTGCTGGCAGACACCGGGCTGCTCATCCCCTTCCCTGAAGAGTTCGGCGGCGCGGGCACGCAGAGCGCCGTGACGCACGCGCTGATTGCCGAGGAACTCGCCTATGGCGACGGCGGCCTGGCGCTGCACGTCATTGGCTCGGCGCTGGCGGGGCTGGCAGTGCTGATCGCCGGCACAGCAGAGCAGAAGAAAGCCTTGCTTCCGCGCTGCTGCGCCGATGGCGGCGCGGGTGCGCCAGGCGCGCTGGGCTGGAGCGAACCCGCCAGCGGTCTGGATGCGCGCCAGACGACGACGGCGCTCCAGGGCGATGGCTCCGAACTGCGGCTGGAGGGCGCCAAGCGCGGCGTGGTGCATGGCAAGACCGATGGGGTGCGGGTAGTCACAGCGCAGACAGCATCAGCGCGGGGATTGGCAGGGCTGCGCCTGGTTGTGCTGCCCGATCACGCAGAGAATGTGGTCGCCAAATCAGAGGCTGAGCCGCTGGGTCTACGCGGCGCGGCGCGCTTCAGGCTGCACCTGCATAACGTCATCGTGACACCCAACGATGTCCTGGGCGGCGTGGACACTGGCGCGGCGCGCTTTATCGCGCTGGCAAATGTGCTGCTGGGCGGGCTGGCGGTTGGCACGGCACGCGCCGCGCTGGAGTATTCTGCCGATTACGCCAGAGGCCGCGTTCAGTTTGGCAAGCCCATCTCCTCCTTCCAGGCCATCGCCTTCATGGCGGCAGAGATGGCAATGGAAACGGATGCCGCGCGGCTGCTGCTCTGGCGCGCCGCGTCTGCCTGGGATCTTGGCGAGGACGCGCTGCGTCTGGCCGAGCGCGCGCGCATGCAGGCCGTCAAGGTTGCGCAGCGCGTGACCACCGATGCTGTGCAGATTCTGGGCGGCGCTGGCTTCTTGCAAGACCACCCCGTCGAACTCTGGATGCGCGACGCTGAGGCGCTGGCCGCGCTGGGCTAATCAGGAGGGTTCTACCATGATTGACTTTCAACTCAGCAAAGCCGAGCAGGCCGCGCGCGAAGCTGCCCACGCGGTGGCCGAGCAAGAGCTTCGCCCGATCTCGCTGGAGTGCGACCGCACCGAATCGATCCCCGATGCGTTTTTCTGGAACATGAAGCGCCGCGCCGCCACGCGCGCGCCCTCGCCAGAAGGCGAAGTCCAGCAAGGGCGCCGCTGGGCCGTGCTGGGTGTGCTGAACAGCGAAGAGACGGCCTGGGGCGATGCCGGGCTGGCAACCGGCATTCCAGGGCCAGGGCTGGCCGCGCCGCCCATTCTGGCCTTCGGCTCCGATGAGCAGCGGAAGCGCTTCCTGAGCCTCTATGACGACGATCAACTCCACTGGGGCGCGTTGGCCCTCAGCGAGCCAGGTGTCGGCTCGGATGTCTCTTCGATTGCCACGCTGGCAAAGCAGGACGGCGACGATTGGGTGCTGAACGGCACGAAGCACTTCATCACCAACGGCGCCCGCGCCGATCTGGTCGTCGTCTTCGCCACGATCAACCCGGAGTTCGGGCGCGCGGGTATCCGCCCGTTTGTCGTCCCCAGGGGCACGCCAGGCTTCACCGTCGGGCGCATCGAGAAGAAGCTGGGCCTGCGCGCCTCGCAGACGGCGCAGCTTTTCTTCACCGACTGCCGCATCCCCAACGATCATCTGCTGGCCGGGCGAGCATTTGAGTCGATGTCTGGCTTCAAGGCAGCAATGGGCACGCTGGACGCCACCCGCCCGATGGTTGGCGCGCTGGCAGTGGGCATCGCCCGCGCCGCGCACGAGGTCGCCACCGCCTGGGTCCGCGACGAACTGCCCCAGGGCTACCCCTTCAGCCGCAAAGACGCGGTTAGCGAGGAACTGGAAGACCTGGGCGCGCGCATCGACGCGGCGCGGCTGCTTTGCTGGCGCGCCGCCTGGATGGCCGATCAGAACCAGCCCAACTCCAAAGAAGCCTCGATGGCGAAAGCCTACGCCGGGCAGTTGGTAATGCAAGTGACCAGCGCGGCGGCGCGCATCATGGGTCCGGCAGAGGACTGCGAGTGTAAGCGGCTGGTCGAAAAGTGGTTCCGCGACGCCAAAGTCTTCGACATCTTCGAGGGCACCGCGCAGGTGCAGCGCCTGGTCATCTCGCGGCGCATGTTCGGCGATGCCGGCCCGAAGCGCGATTAGCAGAATGAGTCAGGGCGTCTTTCGGCGCTTTCTTGGTCACATGGCTTTCGAGTAGGAGCGCGGCAGAAACCCTCCAGGTGGGATGATGGGTTGAGCAGGGTGTAGAGGTGTAGAAGGTGTAGAGGTGTAGAGATGAGGCCATTTTTTCTACACCTCTACCCCTGCCGGGATAGGGGCGCGGCTATTGCAAGCGCTGGCGAAATGGTGGATAATCTGGTGGCTCTCTGTGTGTAGCGCCGTCGTCCCGACGGCCAACCCCTGGCTGCCGCAAAACGGCGCAGTCAGGGGCAACGCTCGCGCTGGCCCGCCGATTCGCCAGCACGGAGGCTGGCGCTGCACGCATGATGCTTCGCTTCAACCAAATGGAGCATGATCTATCCAAATGATGGAACCGATTCACACCCTGTTTGCGCGCGCTCCCCAATCCGCCGCAGCCTTCCCTGCCGAATTGGCCGCGCTCTATGATGGCGGGCTGACGCTGGAGCCGCGCGATGAGCGCCCGCTGCTGATCGTCAACTTTGTCAGCACGCTGGATGGCGTCGTTTCCTATGCCCTGCCGGGGCGTTCGGGCGGCGGCGAGATCGGCGGCTTCAACCAGGCCGACGCTTTTATCATGGGCCTGCTGCGGGCGCACGCCGACGCGGTGCTCTGCGGCGCTGGCTCCATGAATGCGGATACCGGGCACGTGCGCACGCCCGGCTTTGTCTATCCCCCGGCGCGCCAGCTTTACGCGGACCTGCGCCAGCGCCTGGACAAATCTCGCCCGGAGCCGCTGACCGTCGTGGTCAGCGCCAGCGGCTACGTCAATCTGGCCGAAGCCAACTTCCACACGCCCGGCGTCGAAACGCTCATCATCACCACCGACGCCGGGGCCGCGCGGCTGCGCGGCGATCCCAAAGTGCAGGCCGTCACCTACATTCGCAGCCTGGGCGCGGGCGCGCGAACGACCAACGGGAGCGAGAATGCCGAGGCCCAGCCGAGGCAAGCGCCAGCCGCCGGAGGCGCGAGGCCACGCCTCGCGCCGGAGGCTATCCTGCGCCTGCTGGGCGACGAGTTTGGACTGCGCGTCGTCCTCAACGAAGGCGGCCCCATCATCCTCACCAGCTTTATGGAAGCCCACTGCGTCGATGAGCTTTTCCTCACGCTCGCGCCGCAGCTTGCCGGGCGCGACGCCATGCACCCGCGCCCCTCGCTGATCGACCAGCACGCCTTCCTGCCCGAAACCGCGCCCTGGGGCCATCTCCTCACCCTCAAGCAATCCGGCGAGCATCTCTTCCTGCGCTATGGGTTCGCGCAAAATAGCGAACCTATGCTATAATCAGCCTCAATGAAACTCATCCGTCTGCCCCACTGCTCCGTTTGCGTGCCGATGTGAGATAGGCGATACTCTCTTAATGAAGCAGAAGATAGGCCAGACGGTGGCGCGCATGGTTCAATAGCTGGTGAGAGCGCAAATCTCTCATTTAATGCTGCGGTAGCCTGGAGGGCCGCCCATGTGGCGGCCAGGAGAAGGGCGCTATGAATAAGCTGATCATCTTCATCCTCTCGCTGGCTGCGCTGGCGCTGGCCGTCGTGGGCATCTATCTGGCGCAATCAGGCGACATGGGCATGTTTCCACTCACGTCGGGGGCGAGCTATATGTGTGGCAGCCCTGGCGCGGCGGCCTGCGATGCGCCCGCCAGCGCGCCTGGCGGCATGCAGACGGAAGCATGGATCGGCTGGAGCCTGACCGGGTTGGGGCTGCTGCTGGCCTGCGTGGCCTGGGTGCTGAGCCTGGTAGAAACGGCGCGTGATCGCCAGTGGGAGGGCTTCATCAACCTGCTGATCGTGCCGCCGCTGATCGGCGGGGTCGCTGCCATCATCGTGGCCTGGCTCTTCTCGATGCCCTTTGTGCCCTCTATTGCGCTGGCCTTTGTACCCATCCCCACGCTGGTCTACGCGCTGATGGGCCTGACGCGAGGACACGCGAAAGCGCGCCGCAGTACCTCAGAGGCCGCGCCCGAAGTGGGCTTACCTGCGCCGCAAAGATAAAAGCCAGCCTCTAGTCCGCAAAGAGGCGCAAACAGGCTTGACAAACAGAGCAAGGGTCTGCTATACTTGCCGCATCCCTGATGATTGACCGTTGTTTGCCCTGGGAGGATCGCTCACCACCTTTTGTAAAAGTAACAGAAGAACGGCTGGCATAGCCGGTGACAGATTCACCGGCCCTGCCATGACCCCACATTCGGCTCAACCAGATATGGGGCTGGGTGCTATTGTACCATTGAGACCCCCGGCGACCATATCTGTGAACCCGTCGGCCCAGACCGGGCCAGGGTTCCCCGATGTGGTCGTTCCATTTTCGCTGTCGCCAACGACAAGAAAAGGAGTCTTTGATGGTTGCCTCTGGTTTCACCCGCTGGGGTATCTCACCCCCGCGCGTCCGTTTCCGGCCAGGCTCTGGCTAGAGCGGCGCTTTCCCTTCCGCGTTACCATCCCGCCGTTTGCCCGGCATGCGGCACAGCCCGCCGCCAGCGATCCGCCGCAGCGGCGTCACTTCCCGGCCAAAGTCTGGCTAGAGCAGCAGCGACTATAGCGCCGTCCTCCCTGGCAGCGCATCCTTGGCCCGCCGAGACGGTGGCGATACCAGGAGGCGTTCGCCTGTAGCCCCGGCCTCCGTGCCGGGTCGTCCTGGGGTGGGGCGTCCTTGTAGCGTCGTCTTCCAGCCGACAGGGGCGGGTTCTGGCGCGCACGCGCACATGCCGCTCCTGCGCGCCAACGTCCCCACAGCCCAGCGATTGCCCGGCACGGAGGCCGGGGCTGCAAGTACGCGCTGCCGACGGGAAGCCGCCGGTACAGGGCGGCACAGACAGGCGTTTTCTTACCCCTCCAGCAGCAGCGTCTCCGGGTCTTCCAACAATTCTTTGAGGCGCACCTGGAACTGCGTCCACCTCGCGGCCATCGGCACAGATGGCTCATCACTCAGCTTTTACCTCCCCTTAGCCCCTGGTTAATACAGCACCTTCATACTGCTAAAGAGACTTCTGATTAGCAGCAGAAAGGAACTTGAAGATGACACATTTCTCGGTAGGTCCAGAAGACCCCTCGGAAGAGGAGTCCGAAGAAGTGGTAGTGGAAGAAGAGGATGTCGAAGAGGAAGAAGAAGTGGAGGAGGAAGAGGAAGTGAAGGAAGTGGATGGAGAGGTCGTAGAGGAACCCACAGAATAGCACGTTGACGAGCAAGGATGTGAGGTTCACCCTCCGCCATGTCAGCCCTCGCGCGTTATGTGCGAGGGCTGACATTGGCTGATGAAACGCTACCCCTCCAGCAGCAGCGTCTCCGGGTCTTCCAGCAGTTCTTTGAGGCGCACCAGGAATTGCACCGCCTCGCGGCCATCGACGATACGATGGTCATAGGAGACAGCCAGATACATCATCGGGTGGATGACCACCTGGCCGTTGAGCGCGATAGGTCGCTCTTCGATCTTGTGCATGCCCAGAATGCCCACCTGTGGCCCGTTCAAGATAGGCGTGGAGAGCAGCGAGCCAAAGACGCCGCCGTTGGTAATCGTGAACGTCCCGCCCTGAAGATCGGCGAGCGTCAGCGTATTCTCGCGCGCTTTCTTAGCGAGATCGGCAATCTCGCGCTCGATCTCGGCAAAGCTCTTGCGGTCGGCATCGCGCACCACCGGCACAACCAGCCCTTCCTCCGCACCAACGGCAATGCCGATGTCGTAATAATACTTCAGCACCATCTCGTCGCCCTGAATCTCCGCGTTCAGGCGCGGGAAGGCTTTGAGCGCGCCGACGGTCGCCCTGGTGAAGAACGACATAAAGCCCAGCGAGACGCCGTGCCGCTCCTTGAAGCTGTCCTTGCGCCGCTTGCGCACCTCCATGATCGCGCTCATATCGACCTCGTTGAAGGTCGTCAGCATGGCGGCGTTGTGCTGCGTCTGCACCAGCCGCTGGGCAATCGTCTGGCGGCGGCGCGACATCCGCACGCGCTCCTCGCGTCCACGCGGCGCGGCTATTGGCAAAGGCGGCGTGGCAGGCGGGGCGGGGGTGGGAGTCCGCGCAGGCGGGCTTGCTGGCGGCACGCCCTTAGCGGCGAATTCATTCGCCGATGAGGGGGGCGCGGTTTCAACCGCCTGGGCGGGCTGTGGCATGGTCGCTTGCGTTCCCGATTGGCGATCCAGATAGCCCAGCACATCTTCTTTCGTCACGCGCCCATGTTCCGGCCTGACCTGCGCCAGATCGATGTGATGCTCGGCGGCGATGCGCCGCGCTAGAGGAGTAGCGGTTGCCGCTTCGGCGGGCGTCTCATCCGACAGAACGGGCGCCTGGGTTTGCCGGGCGGGCGGCTTTCCGTCAGAGGACGCGGCTGGCTCGGCCTGGGGCGTGGCCCCATCGGTTGCGCCCTCGCCAATCACGGCCAGCACGTCGCCGATGCCAACAGTTTCGCCCTGCTGCTTGACAATCTTCTGAAGAACGCCGCTCTGCTCGGCGGACACCTCCAGATTGACCTTATCGGTCTCCAGTTCCACCAGGACTTCGCCCTGCGTCACCTGATCGCCTTCGTGTTTGCGCCAGGCCGCAACGGTGGCATCCACCACTGATTCTCCCAAAGCCGGGACACGAATCTCAACTGACATGTTTACCTCCACGCTGCCTGGCAGGTAGCTTGAACGCCTGGGTGATGATGCGCTGCTGCTCAGCCTGGTAGAGTTCCACCAGCCCCTCGGCTGGGCTGGCACGCTCCGGGCGGCTGATCACGCTCACCTTGATGCCACGATTGGCGAGCGCCTGGAGCCTGGGCGCCACAAACGTCCACGCGCCCATATTCTCTGGCTCCTCCTGCACCCAGACCAGTTCGCGCAGGTGTGGGTAGCCAGCCAGGACGCGGGCCAGTTCCTGCTCTGGGAAGGGATAGAGGGCTTCCACGCGCACGATGGCAACCTCTTCAGACTGCGCACGCTCCTGGCTGGTCAGCAGATCAATTGCAACTTTGCCAGAGCAGGCCACCACGCGCGTCACCTGCTCGGCGTGGCTGCGCGCTTCCTCGTCATCAATCACAAGCTGAAATGCGCCCTCCACCAGATCGCTCAGGCGCGCCGCAGCGTGCGGATGCCGCAGCAGGCTCTTGGGCGTCAGAATAATCAGCGGGCGCGGGTCGCGGCGCAGATACGCGGCGTGCAGCCGCAGCAGATGGAAATACTGCGCCGAGGTCGAGCAGTTGGCGACGCGCAGGTTATCCTCGGCGGCAAGCTGAAGATAACGCTCCAGGCGCGCGCTGGAATGCTCTGGCCCCTGCCCCTCGTAGCCATGCGGCAGCAGCAGCGTCAGCGACGGCTCCTGCCGCCATTTGGCGCGCGCCGACACGATAAATTGATCGATAATGACCTGCGCCGAGTTGGCGAAGTCGCCAAACTGCGCCTCCCACAGCACCAGCGCGTCGGGCGCGTGAATACTGTAGCCATACTCGAAGCCCAGCGCGCCAGCCTCCGAGAGCGGGCTGTTATAGATTGCAAATGAGGCGCGATCGGTGGAAAGGTGCTGAAGCGGGATGTATTTCTCGCCAGTCTGCTCATCATGCAGCACCGCGTGCCGATGGCTAAAGGTGCCGCGCTCGGTGTCCTGGCCGGTCAGGCGAATAGGGATGCCTTCCGCCAGAATGGAGGCGAAAGCCAGCGCCTCGGCCAGCCCCCAATCGATGCCGCCCTCCGCGCCTGCGCCCAGGGCATTTCGATAGCGTTGCAGAATGCGCTCCAGTCTGGCATGCGGCGTGAAGCCTTCCGGGTGTTGCAGCAGTTCCTCGGTCCATTGCGTCAGCCGCTCGGCAGTCACGGGTGGCAGCGCGATGGTTCCATTGTAGCGCCCGTTGGATTCGCCCGCCTCGCCGCCGGGAATCTCTGCCTGGCCCTGTTCCACCTCATGCTTCGCCTGGTCCATGCGCACAAGTGCCGCCTTCAGCATTTCTTCAGAGGCCTCCCGCGAGACCACGCCCTGCTGCTCTAGCTTCTGCGCGTAGAGCGCCCGCGCGGTCGGGTGCGCGCGGATGGTTTCATACATGCGCGGCTGGGTGAAGGCTGGCTCGTCGCCCTCGTTATGCCCCCAGCGCCGATAGCCCACCAGTTCCACCAGAATATCTTTGTGAAGCTGATTGCGCCAGGCATAGGCCAGGCGCGCCGCCGTCAGGCAGGCTTCGGGATCATCGGCATTGACATGAACGATAGGAATCTCGAAGCCTTTGGCAAGATCGCTGGCAAAGCGCGTGGAGCGGCCCTCATCGGCCTCCGTCGTAAAGCCAAGCTGATTGTTGGTGATGATATGAATGGTGCCGCCAGTGCAGTAGCCGGGCAGGTTCCAGAGGTTCAGCGTTTCAGCCACAATGCCCTCGCCAGGAAAGGCCGCGTCGCCGTGAATCAGGATCGGCAGCGCGAGGTCTGCGTCCTGGGCAGGGAAGCCAGGCTGATCCCGATCCTCCTGCGCCGCGCGGGCCATGCCCTCGATCACCGGATTGACAAACTCCAGATGGCTAGGATTGGGCGAGAGCAGAATATCGATGCCCAGGCTGACGGTCTGACGATAGCTCCTTTCCGCGCCCAGATGATACTTCACATCGCCAGTCCAGCCCTCATCGGTAAGTTCGGAGGTGGCTGTGCCTTCGTCATGCCTGGGGTGCATAAACTCGGAGAGAATAGCCGTGTAAGGCTTCTCCAGAATATGTGCCAGCACGTTCAGACGGCCACGATGAGCCATGCCCATCGTCACCTCGCGCGTTCCAGATTTTGCCGCCTGCCCGATGATCTCGTCGAGCATTGGGACAAGCGCGTCCACCCCCTCGATAGAGAAACGCTTCTGGCCGGGAAAGGTCTGGTGCAGATACCGCTCGAAGGCTTCCACCTGTGTCAGCCGCTCCAGCAGCTTCTGTTTTGTGCCTGCATCCAACTCCTGGCGATAGAGCGCCAGGCCGACAGCATCGCGCAGCCAGCGGCGCTCGTCCGGGCTTTTGACCTGATCGAACTCGTAACTGATCGTACCGGAATACATGGCGCGCAGGCGCTTGACCGCTTCCAGCGCGTTGCGCGCGCCTTCGGCAGAATGCCCCCCAACGACATCTGGCGGCAGCGCGGCCAGGTCTTCTTCGCGCAGGGCGTATGTTTCCAGGGCCAGCGCCGGGTCTCCAGGCGGCTCAGCGCCAAGCGGGTCGAGGTGCGCGCCCAGGTGGCCGCGCGCGCGGATGCCGTGTGCCAGTCCTGTCGCTCCAATCACACGTTGAATATTGAATGCTGGTTGCCCCGCTGGCGCGGCGCCCGGCAGGGCCGTCGGGGTCGCTGGCGCCTCTGCGGCGAGCGCGCCATCAGGGGACCACTGCTCGAAAAATGCGCGCGTCTGGGGGTCAACGGATGCGGGATCGCGCTGGTAGCGTTCATAGAGTTCCAGCACATACCCGGCATTCGGCCCATAGAACGATGCTAACTCATTAGCCATTGAAAGATTATGTCCTTCTTCGAGACACTTCTGCTATCTGGCTTTCTTCCACCGGGCGCCCAACGTAGGGCGCATAACGTCAGAGCAAGCAGCTATGCTCTGCTGCTTGCCTTGTCTCGAATGCTCTCACCTCATTATACCCCATCGCCGCCAGCGTCAGGGATGCTGGCCGCCGTAGGGCCAGTGCAGCTTCTTATCGCCCTCATCCCAATTCTGGCGCAGCCCCGGCGCGGAGAGGTCCCAATCGGGCCGAATCTTGCGGGAGACTTCGCGCAAATCCTGCCAGAGTTCCTCCGGCGAGGGTCGCCCCCAGAACCAGTAGCCGTTGTAGATTTTATAGATCACCAGCCCTGGCTCCAGGACCAGAGTATGTGGGATCATCGGATCGTGATGCGGGTCGGTGTACTCCTGGATGTCCAGGTCTTTCTGCACCTTGCGCCCGGAATCCGAAAGGAACGTCCATTGCGCGCCCACCGCGTCGCGGAACTCGTTCGATTCCAGGATGTTATCTGTTGAGATCGTGACGATCCCTGTATAGGCAACAGCGATCTTGGGATAAAACGCGGCCAGCGCGAGATGCTGCTGATGATCTTTGGGGCAATAGTGGCCGCGCGAGAGGATCAGGATCATCGGGTCGATGCCCTGAAGCTCGCTCAAGCGACGGCGTTGACGGGTATGGTCGGTCAGTTCGTAGTCGGGGAACGTTGCGCCAGGAACGATGTCAGGCCGCATGGGCTTGCTCTCTTTCTAAACAATCGATCACGACAATTTGGGCGGTTTTCTGCCTGTTCATATCATAGAACCACATGCCAGAGCGGGCAGGTAATATGTTATGATAGAGGCAGAATCCCTCGGCGTTTGTTGCATCCCAGCGTTTGCTGCATCAGGAGGCCGCGATGGATGAGACTCGCCAATCGGTACGCCAACAGGCAGCGTGCCAGGCCATTCTTTTCAGGGCGCATTGCCAGATGCGCAAATATCTCTGGAGGCGCTGGCATTTCTGGGAGCACGCCAGAAACCCTGATCTGGTCAACCGGGCGCTGCTTGAGTTGTGGAATGGCATCTCGCGCTTTCCCGATCAGGCGCTCCTGGCAACCTATCTGCGGGGAGATGGTCGCCAGTTCTGTCTGGACACCAGGCGCGAGGCAGGCGTCACCCTGCGCTTCATTGTCGCGGGTGGCATCACGCTGCTGGCGCTGGGCGTGAGCGCCTTCCTGCTGCTTGGCACGACGCCAACCCTGGCGACAGTGGGGGTCTTTGGCACGATCCTCCTTCTGCCCGCCTGGCTCGTCTTTCTGGCGCTGGAGTGGGCGGAGTATCGCACCGCTGGCTATCTGATCGTGGCCGTCGAGACGGCGGCTGTGCGGCTCAGCCAGGTGGGCCATTCCGCCGAAAGCGATTAGGCGTCTACATGAAACCAGGCGCATTCATCGACTGGAGTTGCCAGTCGATGAATGCGCCTCATCATTTACCCTACTGGCTCAAGCTCCACTTTGACCCAGCCCTCCTGATGCGTATCGAAGGCTTTGTAGGCGTCGATGGCCGAGCGCAGCGGCTCCTGCTGGGTGATAATCTGGCGCGGCTTGATCGTGCCGTTGCGCACCAGATCAACCAGCCGGGGCACATACTTGCGGTGGTTGCAATTCCCCATGTTGATGGTGATGTTCCGGTTCATCGCCAGGCCGATGGGGAAGAAGCGGTCGGTCTGCGGATAGACGCCGATGATCGAGAGCGTGCCTGCCTTCGCCAGACCCTGGATGGCCCACTCCGACACCAGCGAAGGCGCGTCGCCGGGCCGCCAGTTGCCATTGCTGGGGCGCACCTCCGGCGCAATTTCACGCAACTCTTGCTGGAACTGCTGCTCCTGCACTTGCGCCTCGCCTGCCGCCGGGCCGCTGTGCGGGCGGTTGGAATCCACGCCGACCGCATCAATCGCGCGGTCAACCCCAATGCCTATGGTCAATTCGCGGATGGCCTGTATCGGTTTCTCCGCCTCAAAATTGATGATCTCTGCCCCTTGCCTGCGGGCCATATCCAGCCGGAAGGTGTTGTTGTCAATCGCCAGGATGCGCCCGGCGCCCAGTAGTTTGGCGCTGGCAATGACGCACTGACCGACTGGCCCGCAGCCAAAGACAGCAATCGTATTCCCAGAGCGGATATTCGCCAGCTTGGCCCCAAAATAGCCGGTGGGGAAGATGTCCGAGAGGACAATCGCATCCTCGTCGCTGACCTCATCCGGCAGCTTGACCATCCCAACGTTTGCGTAAGGGATGCGCGCCCACTCGGCCTGAAGGCCATTGAAGGGGCCGGTCATCGCTGGCCCGCCAAAGAACGCCGTCCCTGCCTGCGGTCCATTGGGATTGGCTCTGTCGCACATCGCATAGTAGCCCGCGCGACAGTACGAGCAGACGCCGCAGGCAATTGTCGAGCAGATCACCACGCGGTCGCCGCGATGGAAGTTGCGCACGTCCGGCCCAAAGTCCTCCACAACGCCCACACCCTCGTGACCCAGGATCGTGCCCGGTCTCATCCCCGGCAGCGAGCCGCGCACCATATGCAGGTCGGTCCCGCAGATGGCACTGGTCGTCAGGCGGACAATCGCATCCGTTGGCTCCTGAAGTTTCGGCTCCGGCACATCATCAACGCGAATATCACCGACACCATGAAAGACGACAGCTTTCATGCGAACTCCTGTTCTATCTCCTGGCTCATCATTCTACGTATTGTTCAACGGTTGCAACTACTACATGACCCAACTTCGTGCAACTTTTGCGCCAGGAGCAGCAGGGCTGGCGGTTAAAACCGCGCCTAAGGGCTTGCAGCCACCAAACCCGCCTGTGCGGGTTAGAGAACAAAAGGGCCGCCCATACCCAGTCCGCGCAGGCGGACTTCGTGGCGCCGCAGCGCCCGTAGGCGCGGCCTTCAGCCGCCAGCCACTTTTGCTGCAAGTGGCAAACTTGACAGCGGCCCGCCAATGCGCTATCTTGCCCTCACTTTCCCCAGAGAGGAGCAGCACACTGATGGGCGATGTCGATCAGGCTTTTTCAATGGATGGCGCGGACCCGATCTCGCGGGCAGGGCGCGAGTACCTGCTTCGGCCAGATATAGCTTTCCTCAATCATGGCAGCTTCGGAGCCTGCCCGCGTCCAGTCTTCGAGACCTATCAACGCTGGCAGCGCGAACTGGCAGCGCAGCCGGTGGAGTTTCTGGGGCGGCGCCTGCATGAACTGCTCGCCGAAGCCCGCGAGCAGCTTGCCGCCTATGTCGGCACGCAGGCAGACAACCTCGTCTTTGTCCCCAACGCCACGCACGGCATGAATATCGTTGCGCGCTCCCTGCGCTTAGCGCCCGGCGACGAAGTTCTCCTGACCGACCACGAATATGGCGCAGTCGAGCGCACCTGGCGCTTCATCTGCGGGCAGGCTGGCGCAGCGTATCGCTCCCAGCCGATCCCGCTGCCGATGACCAGCCCTGAAACCGTGCTTGATCACCTCTGGCAAGGCGTGACTGAGCGCACGCGCGTCATCGTCGTCAGCCACATCACCTCCCCAACGGCGCTGATCTTCCCCATTGCTGACATCTGCCGCCGCGCGGCGGCGCAGGGGATCATTACCATCATCGACGGCGCGCATGCCCCCGGCCAGATCGATCTGAACCTGGACGCGCTCAATGCCGATTTCTATACGGGGAATTGCCATAAATGGCTCTGCGCGCCGGTTGGGGCTGGCTTCCTCTACGCGCGCCCCGACCGGCAGGCGCTGCTGCATCCGCTGGTGGTGAGTTGGGGCTGGCAGGCGCGCGCGCCTGGCCCCTCGCCGTTTCAAGACCTCTTCGAGTGGACGGGCACCGATGATCCCTCGGCCTATCTCAGCGTCCCGGCGGCTATCGCCTTTCAGCAGCAGCATGATTGGCCGCAGGTGCGCGCGGCCTGCCATCGCCTCGCGGCCCAGGCCCGCGAGCGTATCGCCGCGCTCACCGGCCTGGACCAGATCAGCCCAGACTCGACGGAGTGGTGGAACCAGATGTGCAGCGTGCCCCTGCCTATCACCGAGAAAGCCACCGGAGAAGCACTCAAGCAAGCGCTCTGGGAGAGCTATCGCGTCGAAGTCCCCATCGTGGAGTGGCAGAATCGCTTTTTCGTGCGCGTCTCCATCCAGGCATATAATGCCCCCCGCGACGTAGACCGGCTTCTCGATGGGCTGGCGCGCCTGCTCTGAAGGCCCATGTGGCCTCAGCGTGTGCTGTCGGGTCTGTGGGGGCATTCATCCGGTATCGCGGGTGTAACTTGGGTATCTGTGGCAGACACACAGGGAAAGAGAAACACCAGAAGCGGGTTGCTGGTTAGCCAGCAACCCGTCGGTCACTGGGGAGCCAGAATTTCCACATCCCAATCCCCTGGGCAGGTGATAATCAGATAGACCATGCCGCTGTAATGTTCTTCGTTGCCGTCATTGGACCGATTTTTAGCCGTGCAGGTGTCGTTGACTGCGTGCGCGTCAACCAGCGAACCATTTGCGCCATAGACTGCAACCTGGATAGGATATGGCGCCGCGCCAGGGAAGGCGTCATAAACGCATCCCCAGGAGATCAGCCAATCATTGGGCACGTTGAAAGTAGCCGTTTTTCCGTTGCCGGTCCCAGAAAAGTCGTGCGCGACAGGCCAGGTATCTGGGCTGCTCGGCGCCGTGGTATCGCAAGCAGTCAGGATAGCGAGCAAAGCAAGGCACGCGAAGATGGCGATGATTCGCTGAACAAATCCTCCTTCAGTGGCTCACTAGCGCCCGCACTGCGGACACACGTTGGGCCTGGGTCCGCCGACTGGTTCCATCCACTGGTGTCCGCACAGATTGCAGGTATATTGGACGATGGGTATCTGTTGTGGCGATTGCTTCTTGCTCTTGCCTTTGCCATTGCTGCTGATGTGGGTGTAGCTGATGCCAGTGCCAGGCAGACCGACTGTTGTTCTGGTCTTACCGTGTCCAACCGTTACGTGCGCACCTCTCACACCAGCAGTCACACTTGCGCCCTTCTTGCCCAAGTTGAGTTTTACTCCCGGTAGAACCTTGATACTTTTGCGGAATCGCCAAGGCATATGAGGCTCCTTTCCTAAAAACACAACTCCAACCTACCGCCATTGTAGCGCCCGGTGTCAACCGTACACTGGGTCCACAAATTGCCCAGGAAGCGGTAAGACGTTATACTTGGGATAGTAAACAGGCTATTTTTCCAGGCCATTCCTAAAGAGGGATGGCCTGTTTTTATGAGCGACATCAGCATGCGTAACCTGCTTTTAGCCCGGCAGGGAAATACGCTCGGCCTCATTAGAGGCATCGCTCAATCCCTTGGCTGTGATGGCGGCCTTGGAGGTGCATCGGTTGGCATCGACGTGGCAGCAGCTACCGCCGTTGCCATCGGGGCTTCTGCCGTCTCGCTGGCGGCGAACTTTCAATCCTCCCGCTCCAAGGTCCAGGCTTAAGGAGCGCACGTTCGCGCACGCGCCAGACCCTACCCCTTCCGGCTGGAAGTCGGCGCTACAAAAAGCTGCCTGTAGCCCCGGCCTCCGTGCCGGGCAATGCGCCGCCAGGGACGGCCCGGCTGGAAGCCGGGGGTACAGGCGGGGCGCCGCCCCTCAGCGGCGCGCATCTTTGCGCTTGAGCGCCAGCCCAACCACGCAGATCATGATCACGATCAACACGACCAGCGCCAGCCAGGAAAGCACAATGCGCTGCGTCGCGTCAGCCTGCGTGTAGACCGAATAGAGCGTCGGGTGGTAGAGAAAGTTATTGCCACTCCCCAGCAGCCGATCCCCGCCGACGAGATCGCTGTGCAGCCCCAGCGACGACCCCAGCGCGGCCATTGCCCAGCGCAGCGGGAAGATCATCGCAATGATCTGTACCACCGGCACTTTGAGCGGCACGATCAGCCCCGAAAAGATCACCTGCGGCACGAGAACGACGGTGAGCAGGTTGGCCGCCGTATCGTCATTGGGCGCCCAGGCCGAAGCGACAAAGCCCAGCATGACACCCGCTATCCCGGCCAGCGCCAGCGTGATATACGTCTCCAGCAGCACCGGCAGGAAGACGCCCTGGCCCAGCGGCACGAAGAGGTCTACAATCACGACCAGCGCGGCCATTTGCAGCAGCGCCAGCACGCTGAGAACCAGCATCTTCGAGAGCATATACGGCAGGATGCCCAGGTTCACCGCGCGCTCGCGCTTGTAGATTGCCACCTCTTTGATGATCTCACGCGAGCCGGTGATGCAGCCAAAAATCATCGGAATCAGCCCAAGCATAAAGACCAGGCGCTGCGAATCGCCGCTGTGCCCGGCCACCTCAAACGTTTGCAGCGCCTGCTGCACGCCGCCTTGCTGCGTTACATATGCCTGCAACGCCGGATCGGTCGAGGTGTTCAAGAATTGCAGCACCACCGAACAGGAGATCGTGTTGCTTTGCGTCGGCGCGTTTGGGACGACCAGCACCTGGCCCGATGACGTGCGCAGTTGCGGCTGGCACTGGACAATACTATCCCCTTGCAACAGGTCAGCGCCCAGCCCAAAGCGAATCAGCACCATCAGCAGGATGCCCAGCAGAGGCGCCTGCAAGACCAGGATGAGCAGGGTGGGCACATCGTTTCTGAGCAGTTCCAACCGCCGCCGGGAAAGCAGCGCAAACTGCTTCCAGAAGCCGCCCCGCTTTGCCCGCCGAATCTCCTTTGTCGGCAGCGGCTTCGCCTCCACGCTGGCCGCTTCTTTCAGCGGTTCCGCAATGTAGCGTTGATACTCTGGCGAGGCTTTAAATTGCTCTTCGGCTTCTTCCGCCGCGTTGGGGCGCTCCTCGGTGGAGTCCAGCGCGCTGTAAATCTCGGCAAATTCGACCGTGCCGAAATACGTTTTGGCCTCGTCCGGCGGCCCAAAATACGTCAGGCGCCCACCCGCCGCGAGGAAGCACACATAATCGCAGACACTGATATTATTGGTCGCGTGCGTCACCAGGATGATCGTGTGCCCTTTATCGGCCAGCTTGCGCAGCAAGACCATCATCTTGCGGTCCAGTCCTGGGTCCAGCCCAGAGGTTGGCTCATCCAGGAAGAAGAGGCTCGGATTCGCCAGCAGTTCCAGCGCAATCGAGACCCGCTTGCGCTGCCCGCCAGAGAGCCGCTTGACCAGACTCTTGCGCCGCTCGGTCAGTTCCACGTCTCCCAGCACCTCGCCGATGCGCTGCCAGATTTGCTCCTCGGTGAAGTCTCCTGGCAGGCGAATCTTCGCCGCGTAATAGAGCGCGCGCTCGACGGTCAGGTCGCGGTGGACAATATCATCCTGAGGCACATAGCCAATCTGCGAACTGAAGGCCGCCAGGTTGCGATAATAATCCTGGCCGTTGTAGAGAACCTGGCCCTCCTCGGCGGGGCGCAGCCCGCTGAGCGCATCCATCAGGGTTGATTTGCCAGCGCCAGAGCCACCCACCAGGGCCACAAAGGCGCGCGGCGGAATGGAGATCGAGATGTTGTTCAAGAGCGCGGCATGTTTAGCCCCATACTTTTTCAGATTCAAGGCATCGATGCGAATGGCGTTGCTCTCATCATACTGGGTGATCTGGGTACTCTCATAGATCAGCCGGTACGGGCCAATGCGCATCTCATCGCCCAGCTTGAGCAGTTGGTTTGTTGCCAGTTGCCCATTGATATAGACGTGATTGGTGCTGTGCAGATCGAGGATGCGATAGGTTCCGGCCTCGCGCACCAGCCGGGCGTGATGCGCGGACACCAGCGGATGCGGCAGCACGACGGTATTATCGGCCTTGCGCCCGATGGTGATCTCCGCCTCGCCGAGCTTGATTGGATGCACAGGCGGCGCAACTTCCTGCACGGCGCCGCTCCCATCACGATAGACCAGGGTAATCAGCCCGCCGCTCTCATCCACGACGCGAAAGATGTCGCCGTTTGCCAGCACTTTGCGATAGGACTCTGTTCCGCTAATCTTGCGCCCTTGATAGAGCAGCCCGTTGGTCGTTCGCTCGCGCGTGGGCGGCGGATGGATCAGAACGAATTGCTGTCCGTCGCGCACAATCTGGAGATGCTGCGCGGAGACCGTCGGGTCTTCAATGACCAGATCATTGCTGGCGGCGCGCCCAATCGTGATCACCGGCTTCTCCAGCGGATAGCTCCGGCGCGGCTCGCCCGTATTGCGGCTCACTTCCAGGGTCGGGATGCCGATGCTGCTGGCAATGCCGATCAGCGTCTGCGAGACGCGGGGCAGGATGTCTGAGGGGCGCTCTTGATTGAGCATCTGCTCCGACGATGGAGATGTAACCGGCATCGCCAGCGTCAGGGTTTGCTCCTCGGCGGCAGCAGGCGCCTCCTCAGCCATCTTGGAAGCTGGCGGCCCAACACGCACCAGCGTCTCCGGTGCTTTCGACTCTGCCTCAGCAGGCGCGGCTTGCGGCAAGCGCGCCGGGAGCGTCTCATCCGCGATGGGCTGCTCTGCTGCTTGGATGCTCAGCCGAAAGGTAGTCACGTTCCCAAGCCCCACCGTCGCCTGATCTTCCACCGGCCCCTTCTCCACCTGCGCGCCATTCACTGTCAGGGCGTTGCCGTCGGAGATATTCTCGATGGTCCACGCCACGGCCTCCAGGCGCAGACGGGCATGCACCCTGGAAACCTCCAGATCGTCTTTGATGTTGATGTCATTTTTGGCCCCTCGGCCAATCGTGATGGTGGGCTTGCTGATCTGAAAGGTCTTGCCCGCCAGCGAACCCGTGAGAAATGTGATCGAAGCCAGACCTGGCGCTTGCTCTTCCGCACTCATTACCCACACTCCTGTCACTTGAAAGAAACGAGACTGCCTCACCAGTTGAGAAAGGTTGCCTGGATTATAAGCGAACTGGCAGCCATTGGCAAGAGCCGATGACCTGGGAGCGCGTCACCCTGTGTACCAGATGGTAGAATCAGATCAAGATTCGGTGAGTATCCCGAAAAGGAGGAAGCATCGTGGGCCAGCATCCATTAAAGCTGGGCTATAAAGCATCAGCGGAGCAATTTGGGCCGCGCCAACTGCTCGATTTCGCCATTCAAGCTGAAGATGAGGGGTTTGATAGCGTTTGGATTAGCGATCATTTCCAACCCTGGCGACACACCAACGGGCACGCGCCTTTCGCGCTTTCGTGGCTGGGCGCTCTGGGTGAGCGCACGAAACGCATCCTTATGGGGACCAGCGTCCTGACCCCAACGTTCCGCTATCAGCCAGCCATCGTGGCGCAGGCATTCGGCACGCTGGGCGTCCTCAACCCTGGAAGGATGATCCTGGGCGTGGGAACTGGGGAATCGCTCAATGAGATAGCCGTCACCGGAATCGACTGGCCGCCAGCCAAAGAGCGCCTGGCGCGTTTACGCGAAGCCGTCGAGTTGATTCACAAACTCTGGACAGAAGAGTTTGTCACCTTTGATGGAACCTACTATCATACGCGCAACGCCACGATCTATGATCGACCTGATCAGCCCATTCCGATCTACATTAGCGCGGGCGGACCCGTAGCCGCGAAGTTTGCGGGCCGCGCGGGCGACGGGTTTATCTGCACGTCGGGCAAGGGCGATAGTCTCTACCGCGATCAGCTTCTGCCCGCCCTGGAGGAAGGCGCAAAAGCAGCGGGCCGCGACCCCGCAGCCATTGAACACACCATCGAGGTCAAAGTCTCGTTTGATACAGATCGGGAGCGCGCGCTGGCCGATACACGCATCTGGGCGGCGCTGGCCCTGCCTTCCGAAGATAAGGTCGGGATTGAGGACCCCCGCGAGATGGAGCGCAAGGCCGAAGCCGTTGCCGATCAGGCGCACCGCCGCTGGCTCGTATCTAACGATCCCGACGAACATATCGAGCAGATTCGCCCCTATATCGAACTCGGCTTTACGCACCTGATCTTTCACGCCCCAGGCGACGATCAAGCGCGCTTTCTGCACCTCTACGCGAAAGAGATCTTGCCCCGGCTCCGGCAGCGTTGGGGAGAAGCCTGACAGGGCCAGCAGAGCAAGCAATGTCTCTTGACGAGCGCAAGCCTGGGTGATATAGTATCTTCGGCCAGAGCTATTGCTCTGGCGCCTGCCCCCGTAGCTCAGTGGATAGAGCACCGGCCTCCGGAGCCGGGCGCGCAGGTTCGATTCCTGTCGGGGGTACCAACCAGACACAGCAACGAGCCTGTTGGCAAAAGCTAGCAGGCTCTCTTTTTGAAGCGCAGCAGAGGGCAGGAAACTTCAGGATCCGTTTACAAACCGCGTTTCGCCGACAGCTAGCGTCCAGTTGGTGGCCTGGTCCAGCC
>JBJKSJ010000401.1:0-5116 GCA_046704085.1 Ktedonobacterales bacterium
CCTCAATTTCGTTCTCGCTCTCTTCCGGGGCCAGCGCGCAGGCCAGGTTGTGAAAGGTCAGCGTGAAATCAAGTGGCTGGGAGGTGCCGAGCGTCTCCAACGCGGCGACCGGGTAGGTGAACATCCCAAAACGCTGGCGGATCGTGGCCCGTGTTGCCAGCCGGGCAAAGGCGACGTTTAGCCCCAGGGTGAGCGCGTGCGTAAAAAACGCGCGCTCGCCGTTGGGTGCGGAGGCAAAAGCTCCTGCTGCTTCCTCCGCTTCGATCTCGTGCAGCAGGTAAGGCGCCGTTAAGGCTGGCTGCGCGCAGCCCAGGTCAACAGGTGTCTCGCAGCCTGTAGCAATGGTCTGGCAGGCTTCGCCCAGTTCCAGCGGCAGCCGCAGCGAGCGCGCAAAATCATTGGAGGTGCCCAGCGGCAGAATGCCCAGCGGCAGGTTGCTCCAGGCTAGATGGCTGGCGACAGCGCCGATGGTGCCATCCCCGCCTGCGGCGATCACCAATTCTATTCCCATTTCTCGCCAGCGATCAGCCATCGGCGGCTGCCCATCCAGCGATTGTACATTGCAGACCTGCGCAAGCGCAATGCCCTGTTGCTCCAGGAACCGCCGTGCGGTCTCTATCGAGAGCTGTTCCTGATAGATGCGCGGGCTGGCAATCAGCAGCGCGTTCTGCGGGGCGCCAGGTGGGATGTCATTGCCCTCTTTTTGCATCGTATTGATTGTCTGCCTCTTTATCTCTTTCTGGCTGTCTCATCATGGTCTCTCTTTGCATTATAGGCACAGCCCGGCCCTCCGTCGCAATCTCAGGCGCGTGGCTCAGCCATCTCGAAGAAAAAGCTCTTGCTAGTCTGGCGTATCTGTGCTATCTTACCATTCTGAGCAGCCGAACGTTCTCGCGCTCACGAAGCAGCCGAACCTGTTTGCCGGAAAGTGATCAGGATGAAACCAGAGCCAACGCGCGTCTCTCCATTGGAACCGCAGCCTCCCCTGGAACGCCTGCGCCAGCGGGCGCGAGGGGTGATCAGCCACCTGGGGGAGTGGAGCAGGCGGGTATTCCCGCATGATCGAGAAGCCAGTCCTGTCCCACCCACGCGGGAGCGCGCAGCCTCAGTCGATGCGCCGACGCTGGCTGCCAGGCTTGGCGAGCCACCGCGCCGCAGGGAACCTGGAACAAAGCCGACCCCAGGCGCGACCGGGACGCCGCCGCGCGTAACGCCTGCGCGGCTGAACCAGCCGTCGGGCCGCCCGCGCTCCTCCTTGAGCCTGCCTCCTGGTCATGCTGATCGCCCGCGCGTGGTGCGAGGAGATGAAAACATGGCGCATGCACCGGCAGAGCCGCCCCATCCGGCGGATCAACTGCCGCTTGATGGCCCTGAAGAGCAGGCCGCTGACCCGTCTGCCTGGGCCGACTCGTTGGCGCAGCCAACGCCAGAGCAACTTGAGCAGGCGCGCCGTGACCTGCCGCGCAAGCTGCTCAAGGGCACACGCAATGGCCTGCTGCTGACGCTGGAGCCTGGCTATGTCTGGGCAGAGGTGCTGGCGGCGCTGGAGGCGCGCCTGACAGAATCGCCAACGTTTTTTCAGGGCGCGGTGTTGAGTCTGGACACGCGGCGGCGCCCGTTGCAGCCGTCAGAGATCGTGGAAGTGCAGCGGCTGCTGGCCGCCTATGCAATGACCTTTAAGGAAGTGGGAAGCGATGAATTGAACGATCCGCGTGTCCTGCCCAGCGGCGCGGCGCGCCCGCCAGCGTCGGGCGAGACCGGGCCAACGCTCTCTATCCGCCCTGGCGATGTGACGACCACCCTTTTCACCCGGCGCACCATCCGCTCCGGCCAGCGGCTGCGCTACGCCAGTTCGGTGGTCATTCTGGGCGATGTGAACTCCGGGGCCGAGGTGATTGCCGGGGGCGATGTGGTTGTCTGGGGCACACTGCGCGGCACCGTCCACGCCGGGTATCCTGGCAACGAGAAGGCGGTGGTCTGCGCGCTGGTGCTGGCGCCGGTCCAATTGCGCATCGGCACGCTTGCCAGCCGCCCGCCAGACGATGACGCGCTGCCGCCGGAGACGCCCGAAGTGGCCTCGGTCAAAAATGATCAGATTGTGGTTGAAAGCTGGAACGCCGGGCGGGCCTCCCGTCGGTGAGCCAGAGCCTCTCGAACGGAGGAACGATGGATAGTCGGGTACTGACGATTACCTCAGGCAAAGGCGGCGTGGGCAAAACGACCACCGCCGCCAATCTTAGCACGGCGCTGGCGCTGATGGGCCGCCGCGTGGTGGCTGTCGATGGCGATATTGGGCTGCGCAACCTCGATGCGGTGATGGGGCTGGAGAGTCGTATTATCTATGATCTGGTGGATGTCGTGGAGGGGCAATGCCAACTGAATCAGGCGCTCATTAAAGACAAGCGCCTGCCCGAACTCTATTTGTTGCCTGCCGCCCAGACCCGCGACAAAAACGCCGTCTCCAGCCTGCAAATGGAGCAACTCTGCCATCAGTTGCGCAAGCAGTTTGAGTTTGTGGTCATCGATTGCCCCGCCGGCATCGAGCAGGGCTTCCGCAACGCAATTGTGGGCGCCGACGAGGTGATGATTGTCACCAATCCAGAGATGTCTTCGGTGCGCGATGCCGACCGCATCATCGGCTTGATTGAGGCGGCGGGCAAGCCAGAGCCGCTGCTGATGATTAACCGGCTGCGCCCCGATATGATCCGGCGCGGCGATATGATGGACGTGGCCGATGTCCTCGAAGTCCTCAATATCGGCCTGATCGGCCTGGTTCCCGAAGACGAAGCGGTGATCATCGCTACCAACAAGGGCGAGCCGGTGGTCATGGACCCCAAATCGCGCGCGGGCAAGGCGTTTACGAACGCGGCGCGCCGCGTCATGGGCGAGGATGTGCCGCTCGAAGAATTGGACGCGCCCCAAAATCTGCTTGATCGCCTGCGCCGTTTGATTAGCCCAGGCGCGCGCGCTACCGGAAAACGGGCCTGATCCGCACCACGTGGAGGCAAGAGGCTATGGGATTGTTTGACAAACTCTTTGGACGCAAAAAGGAGCCGACACCATCGACCAGCGAGGTGGCCCGCGAGCGCCTGACGCTGATGCTGGTGCATGATCGGCTCAAGCTGACTCCTGATCTGCTGGAGCGCATTAAAGAAGAATTGCTGGCGGTGATCTCAAAATACGTCGAGATCGACGAGTCCGGCGTGGATGTCGAGTTGACGCACACCGAGCATTCCGATAAGCTCGTGGCGCGGATGCCCGTCAGGCGTCAGCGCATCCATTTCGAGCGCGACGTGCTGGAGCCGGGTATGGGCATTCCGCTGGTCGCGGCCTCGACGCTGGCCCAGATTCACCAGCCCCCGGCCAGCGCGGCGGCCACTGCCCCTTCAGCGCCAGCCCAGGCTGCTGCCCCGGCGCCAGAGGCTCCTGCTGCCTCTGTGCTTGCTGGGTCAACAAGCGAGACGGCTGCAACACCTGCCCCGGCATCGACGGCTCAGGAGACGCAGGAGCCATCTCCGCCAGCCGAGACACCGGCTCAGGCGGTTGCCGAGGCGGCGCCGCCCAGCACGCCAGGGAGTGGGGAGTCCGCGCAGGCGGACCTGGCGGCGCCCGCAGGCGCCCTTAGCCGCGATTTTAATCGCCAGGGGGGCGGGGCCGACGCTGCGCCGACTGCCGAGACGACTGCTCCTGACGCGGGCGCCGCGCCAGCAGCAGCGCCAACCAAGGGATAGCCCATTTGGGCTGTTTCGCTTGTGTTACTGGCCCATCACCTATATAGTATGCTCACTTGAGCAGCAAAACCAGCGCGCTCTCGCTAGCTGATGACTTTGACTCTTCAATGGAGTCTTCGTCTTAGCCCGCGCAGGCGGGCTTCGCGGCGCAGCCTCCAGGCGCGCGCTTTAGACGCCAGCCAACGTTGGCTTTGCTCTGCGCTTCTATCCAATCTCGTAGCAGGATCATCTTGAGGAGGGCACCCATGCAAATTCGGGATACTGATCCCCGGCAACTCTCGGCGGGCGGATCGCTGGCACAATTTGGCGGAGACACCAGCGGAAGCCTGGCGCCGATGCCCACCTCGACCGTTGTAGCGTCGAGTCTGGGCACGCGGGCAGAGATGCAGACGATGATGGAAACCGAGTTTACACGGGTAGCCTCATCCCTTTCCACGCTGCACAAGCGCATGGAGCAGTTGATTCAAGAGAACGACCGCCTGCGCCGCGAACTGGCCGCCTTGCGCGCCGGAGCCAATGTCATCATCGAGATCGAGGGCCGCCGCTTCGCCCTCACCCCCGAAAACGGCTAGCAGGCGCCCACCCTCTAGCCTGTGGACCATCAAATAGGTGGGATGCTTGCATTCCCTGGAACTTTGGGAACTTTAGGAACTTTGGGAACTCTGGGGGATGCTTGCATTACCTGGGATTCCAGGGATTCTTACGCGCGGCGCCTGGCTGCGCCTGATTCCGCCGCACTCCCAAGAATCCCACCCCCTGGCGCCAGTGGGATTCTTTCCATTGCCAGATTCTCCTACGCTAGAGGCTATGCAACTTGCCTCATATCTGCTATACTGGCGCCAATTCAAGGCTGACTGGTAAAGAGAGTGAGAGTCGGTCAGGGGAGGAATGTGCCGATGCTGAAACCGGGGCCGCTGTCCGGCCAGACGCTGGGCGGCAAATATCTGCTGGGCGAGTTGCTGGGCAAGGGCGGATTTGGCGCGGTCTACAAAGCCGAGAACCAGATCATCCGTCGCCCGCAGGCCGTCAAGGTGCTGCTGGAAGAGCATTTCAGCGACGAGAAGTTTCGGGACCGCTTCATACGCGAGGCGCGCACGCTGGGCGCGCTCGACCACGCCAATATCGTGCATGTGGACGATATTGGCATCGAGGGCACCTATATCTATCTGGTCATGCCCTATATCAGCGGCGGCACGCTGCAAGACATCCTGCGCGCGCGTTCGGGGCCGCTGGGGCTGGATGTGGTCACACGCTACCTGGAGCAGATCTGCTCTGCCCTCGGCTACGCGCACGCGCAGGGCGTCGTGCATCTGGACCTCAAGCCGCTCAATCTGCTCGTGCATCAGGATGGGCGCCTGCTGCTCTCCGACTTTGGCCTGGCGCAC
>JBJKSJ010000402.1:0-22291 GCA_046704085.1 Ktedonobacterales bacterium
GATGAGGAAACCGTGTTGGGATAGCGATAGACCTGTCCAACCGCCGCGTAAATAATCCCAATACTGGATGCACTCCCCACGATAGCCAGCGCCAGCGCCGGACGCCCCGACGGGATACCTGCGGCCACCGCATCCCAGGTCGCGCCGCCGTTCGCCGTGCGATAGACACCCGCGCTGGTTCCGGCATAGATGAATGCAGGTTGCTTATCATTGAGCGCCAGCGCAAAGACCTGCGCTGGCGACTGCCCCAGGCCATCATTGATGGCTTTCCAGCTTGCCCCATTATCCGTGCTGCGATAGATGCCCGCGCTGGCGCCCAGATACAGCCCACCAGGGTTGGAGGGCTGCTCCAGCAGGCTCAAGCCGTCTATTCCTGCTGGCAGGCCGGTATCGCTGGCCGACCAGTCTGTCCCTCCATCGCTTGATCGATAGACCCCCGCGTCGGCCAGCGCGGCAAAGAGCAATACGCGCTGGCCGCTCGTTTCCGCCAGCAGCGCGTGAACCTGTGCGCCCGACGGCAGCCCCTGGCTGCTCACACGCCAGGACTTCGCGCCGTCGTGGCTCACATAAATGCCCTGCCCCACCGTACCGGCATACAGGGTCATCGGGTCATTGGGGTTGAGCGCCAGCGATGTCACCGCGCCAGCCGCGCCGGTAGGCAGCCCCTGTGACGCGCTCTGCCAATGGTCGCCATCGTCGCTGCTCAGGAAAATGCCCGCATCAGTTCCCGCGTAGACCACCCCAATCTGCGTCGGGTCAGGCGCAACGCTGTTGACCGTTACGCCCGCCGGCAGGCCGGTATTGTCTGCCGCCCAGCTATTGCCGCCATCCAGGCTGCGAAAGAGACCCTGGCCGCTGCTGCCCGCAAAGATCGTAGTGGTGGTGGTCGGCGTACCAATCGCCAGCGTGAGGATCGATTGGGCATTCGGCCCAATCTGCTGCCAGGTTGGCGCGCTGCTGGAGCAGCCGCTCAATAACAAAGCCAACAGGATGCTGATGATGCCAGGGATCATCAGCCAACCTGAGCGGCGCTGGCAGCGCGCATGCTTTTTCATATTGTGTTACTTCCGCACTGTATAGATGGGCTGATGTCCCTTTTCGGCTGCTTTCTTCAAGGAAGGAACAACAACTCCTCGCCAACCCCACGCTGGCGCGCCAGGTCATAGACCTGCTTCGCTACGGCAATATCTTCCAATGCCAGCCCCAGCGACTTAAACAGCGTAATCTCCTCCGCGCTCTGGCGACCGGGAATTTCGCCCGCCACCACTTCGTGGAGTTCATGCACGCGGTCCCAACTCAGTTGGCCCTGCTGGATGGGGATGAGCAGGTCGCCTGCCTCTAGCTTTCCCTGCTCTAGCGAGTCGAGCACGATCAGGCTGCTGCGCGTCACGGCGCGCTCATCGACCTCGCGGCGATTGGCCCAGTTAGACCCCATGACGTTCAGGTGCGCGCCAGGCTTGATCCAATCGCCCTGCACGACTGGCTCTTTGGCGCTCGTCGCGGTGACGACAATATCCGCATCGCGCACAGCGGACTCTGCGCTTTCGACCGGCGTCACCGGCACGCCAACGGCTGCACTCATCTCCTCGCAAAAGATGTGCAGATGCTCTGGATCGCGCCCCGCCGCGCGAATGACCTGCACCGCGCGCACCGCGCAGACCGCCTGCAACTGCGAGCGCGCCTGCCAGCCGGTCCCCAGGATGCCGACTGACGTGGCATCCTGGCGCGCCAGATAGCGTGTCGCCAGCCCACTGGCCGCGCCAGTGCGCATCTGCCCCAGCTTATCTGCCTCGATCATCGCCAGCAAGCGCCCATCTTCCGTGCTGAAGAGCATGACTACAAAACGCACCACGCCAGGCCGCGCCGCCGTATACGCTTTGAAGCCATAGACGCCCAGCCCTGGCGCCGCTGCCGTCATAAAGTGCATGATCGCGCCCGGCGGCTGGAGGCGAGCGCGCGGGCAATTGAGCGCCTGCTGCTCGCCCGCCGATGGATGCTGCTGGCGAAAGGCCGTCTCCAGCGCAGCAATGGCGTCGGGCATTGTCAAGAGATGCTTGACATCAGCCTCTCTGAGTACCAGTGCCATAGGGGTTGCTCCTGCTGCCTAATCTTTAGGACGAATGACGCGCTGCATATAGATGATCGTCTCGCTCACCTGATAGCCTTTGGGCAGGCGGCGTGTTGGCTCGCTGCCGCTGTGCAGGTTGAGCAGGTTGCCCAGCGTGGGCAGGGCCGAAAGCGCGGGCAGCGCCCGGCCCACAGGCCGCCTGAGCCAGAGCTTCAGCCCAAAGCGCAGCAGCTCATAGCCCACCCCGACCGCCACAATGCCGGCCCCCGCCTTCGCGGGCGTGAGCGCGCGGCTGGGCCGCTGTGGGACTGCCGGGAGCGATGGCTTCACCGGCACCACCATTGTACTGGGAATGGTCACATCCGCGCCACAACGGCGGCAATAGCTCTCAGCCGCGCCATGCGGCGCTCCACAAACCGGACAAAGCATGCTCGCGCCCTCCTCACAGCTTCTGGATCGGGATAAAAAAGAAAATCAGGATGTTTGCAATGGATTCGCGGGAGAGATGGCCTCATCTCAGGGATTGCACTTCATTGTGCCACGTTCGGCCCGCCAATGCAACTCTGGTAAGACATCTCTCCCATCCGCTATTGGAATTATTGACCGGCGGTCATTTACGCTCGGCCAGAATCCGGCTGATCTCCTCGACAATTGCCTCGTTCTCGGCGATGGTGTTGTAGAAATAGGGCGAAATGCGCACCAGGCCGGGGCGATGATCGACGATAAAGCGGCGCGCTGCTAACTGGTTCACGATCTCGGCAGGCTGCTCCAGCGCCAGCATCACAATCGACGAGCGCCGATCCTCTTCCTCCGGGCTGCGCAGCGCCCAGCCTTTGGCCTTCACGCGCTCCACCAGATCATTGGTCAGCAGTCGCGTGCGCTCCTAGATGCGCTGCACCCCGATCTCCAGCACGATCTCCAGCCCGCCATTGGAGGTATGAATCGTCGGCAGCCCGGGCGTCCCCGACTCGAAGCGCCCGGCGTCTTCGCGGAAATGAAACTCGCGGCTGTTGAACTGGAATTGATCGCGGTTGGCAAACCAGCCGGTCATCGTCGGCTGAAGCTGCGGAATTAACTCCTCGCGAACATAGACCAGCGCCAGCCCTGGACCACCCATCAGCCATTTGAGCGTGCCCGTCACCAGGAAATCAATATCCAGCGCGTGGACATCGATGGGAATCTGCCCCGTGCCCTGATAATCATCGATCAGCACATACGCGCCCTGGCGGTGCGCCGCCTCGGCCAGCGCGCCGACATCCTGGATATAGCCGCTGGTGAAGAAGACGCGCGACGAGGCAACCATCGCCGTGCGGTCGTCGATCTTGTCGATCAGCAGTTCCGGGGGCACATGGATGTGATCAGGGCTTTCGACGAAATCGACCTCGACGCCCAGCCGCTGCTTCACCAGCCACTGATAGGCCAGCGTCGGAAAATCCATATCGGCCATGACCACGCGGTTGCGCTTGCCAAAGTCCAGCGCGCTGGTGATCTCGCTGACCGCCGCAGAGACGCTCGGCGCGATGGCGACCTCGTTAGGTTTGGCCCCGATCACCCGCGCAAACTTCGCTTTCACTTCCGCGATCTCGCCCAGCCAGATTTTATACCAGGCGCTCGCCCCGTACTCATTCCAGTTCTCCGTGAAGCGATGCAGCGCGTCAATCGAACGCTGCGAGAGCGCGCCCAGCGAACAGCTATTCAGATAGGTCTTGCGCTGGAGGATCGGAAACTCGGCCCGATACGCCTCCAACTCCGCGTGCAGCAGCCCAGGGTTCGAGGAAACTTCGAGACTCATCAGGTACACTCCTTCGCTGATATGTGGTAACTGGCTATGCGCCTTTGCGCAGCGCCAGAATCGTTTCGCTGATATGAGTCACAGCGGCATCGATCTCCTCTTCGCTCGTCCAGCGGCCCAGCGAGAGGCGCAGCGCGCCCAGCGCCAGCGTTGGCTCAATGTCCATCGCCAGCAGCACCGCCGACGGCTCCGTCAGCCCGGCATGGCAGGCCGAGCCGGTGGAAGCGGCCACGCCAGGTGTGCGCGCCAGCACGTCCTCGCCGATCACGCCAGGCACGCAGATATTCAGCGTATTGGGCAGCCGCCGGTCCGGGTGTCCGTTCACCTTCACCGGACCCACGCGCGCCTCCAGACCCGCCAGCAGTCGCTCGCGCAGCGCCAGCCAGCGTTCCGTCTGGCTTTCAATCTGCTCACCCGCCAGCACACAGGCCACGCCCAGCCCCACGATGTAGGGCACGTTTTCGGTTCCAGCGCGTCGTCCATGCTCGTGCCCCGCGCCATGAATCAGCGGGTCCAGGTTCGTTCCATGACGCACATAGAGCGCGCCGATGCCCTTCGGCGCGTAGAGCTTATGCCCTGCGATGGTCAGCAGATCGACTCCTGGCTCATCGACATGAACAGGGACTTTGCCCACCGACTGCGCCGCGTCGGTATGCAAGGCGACGCCACGCTTGCGCGCCAATCGGCCAATCTCGGCAATTGGCTCCAGCGTGCCCACCTCGTTGTTGGCGTGCATGATCGTGATCAAGATCGTCTGGGGTGTGATCGCCGCCTCTACTGCCGCCGGGTCCACCAGGCCATCGCCATCAACGGGCAGAAACGTCACCTGAAAGCCGTGCCGCGCTTCCAGATAGCGACAGGTATTCAGGACCGCCGGATGCTCGATCTGGCTGGTGATGATGTGCCTGCCGCGCTCGCCGCGCGCAAAAGCGATCCCCTTGATCGCCTGATTATCGCTCTCCGAGCCGCCGCTGGTGAAGACGACTTCATCAGGCGCACAGCCGAGCAATGCAGCTACCTGCTCGCGCGCCTGGTCCACCGCCTCTTTGGCCGCGTGCCCATAGGCATGGCCGCTGGAGGGATTGCCAAACTGCTGCTCCAGAAAGGGCCGCATCGCGGCAATCACCGCCGGGTCCAGCGGCGTGGTCGCGTTATAATCCAGATAGATCGGCTGCGTCATTCGCGCCTCGACTTTCAAGGTTGCGCTCGTCTTTCAGATGCCAGGACAAGACAAACGCCAGCAACGCGATACCGGAGCGTTCTCTTCTGCCAGAATCATACCAGCCAGCGCCCGGTAATGAAGACCAGGGTCAGCAAAGAGAGCAAGCTCGAAAAAAGAATGATGATGGCCTGATGGGCTGAGGGCCGCCGCACCAGCAGGCCCAGTGTCAGAAAAGCCGGGAAGACCTCCAGAGCAAAACGCTGATTAGAGGCCAGCGCGTCATTGAACGCCTGGGGAAACAGGAGAAAGTTTGCCAGCAGCACCGTTGCATAGCAGCTATACGCCAGCGGCAGCCGACGCCAGCCCAGCGCCACCAGCGCGATCATCATCAGCGTGGCCGCCAGATCAATCAGGTTGTGCGCCTGGAAAAACGACGCTGGCTGAGCGTGCGCAAGGATTACTCCTTGATTCCAGAGGCCAATCCAGGGCCACTGAAGTGTCCGCCCCCAATGAATCTGCACATGGGCAAACGCGAGCGGGTCGCCAAACTGCATCCAACAATACAGGCTGTACAGCCCCAGGCCCAGCGGAATCAACACAACTGCCAGGGCATTCCACCGCACGCGGCGCCACTGCCAGCCATGCTGCCGCGCGTATTCGATAGCGAAAGGCACGACCAGAAAGAGACCCGCGCTGCGCGTCAGCGCGGCCAGCAGCGCCACCCCTCCGGCCAGCCACCACTGTCCGCGCCGCAACGCCAGGAAGCAGGCGACCGTCAATAGCACAAACAGCGACTCATTATAAGGCGCGAAGAAAAAGAGCGCCGTCGGGAAGAGTGCCAGATAGATGGTCGCCCGCGCCGCCGCCTCCGGCCCTAGCTCTCGCTCGGCCAGCACGCGCAGCGCCCACAGCGCGAAAAAGAAGGCGCTATTCGAGACCACCAGACCAACCGCGTAGGCCGTACCAACACCGAAGGGCAGCGACCCCAGCTTCACCAGCAAGGGATAGAGCGGGAAAAACGCCGCTTGCAGCGGATCGTGATAGCCCTGCTGCACGATGCCCAGATACCACTTTGCATCCCATTGATCCCAACTGGCGAGCAGATTGCCCACCCCTACCGACGTAGGCGAATATTTGCCAGCGTTGAAGAGGATGTAGCCAAAGTACGTCACCAGGGCAAAGAGCAGGCGCGTGACTGCAAAGAGGAAGATGGTTTGCCGCAGCGCCGCCGAAGGGCGCCGCAGCCAGGCCAGCCACTGCCGCTGCGACACGCCAGCGGGTGATGGTCGTTGTGACGCCTGTATCTCTGTTGCTTCGGGAGCAAACTCCGAATCACTGATCTGGTGCATACAACTCTTCAAGAGAGAACGGCTATCAAGCAGGAACGACACAGGCAATCATCAATGCAAGACGATTACCAGCACTTAGCATAACTATAATACACCACACTCCGCCGCTATCGGACAGCCAGAGGGGCCGGAATGCTCTTGCCAGGGATTATAGCATGACCGGCCAGGAGAGCAACCTTACGACAGAAACAGGCATCACCGGCAAAAGCGCCAGATGGGTCTTGCAATTGCTCAGCTTGACAGGCCAACGATTCGATGCTATGCTAAAGATACCCAGGGTGGGTATCCTGAGACCCTCCCTGCAAGCAGAAAAAGTCAGCAGCCAATGTCGCCAGTAGGAGGTTCTTTCATGGCGGGTTCTTATGTGAATGTGAGCGATCAGGATTTTGAGCAGCAGGTGCTGAAATCCTCTCAGCCGGTCGTGGTTGATTATTGGGCGCCCTGGTGCGGCCCGTGTCGCGCGATGGCTCCCGTGTTTGAAGAGATGAGTACGGAATACGCCGGTAAGTTGCGTTTCGCCAAGATGAATACCGACGAGAACCCGAACACCCCGTCGCGCCTGGGGATTCAGGGCATCCCGACCCTCATCTTCTTTAAAGATGGCAAAGAGATCAACCGTATGGTCGGCTTTGGTGGCCGCGCCGCGCTCAAGCGCATGATCGATAACGTGCTTGCTGTCGCCTGACACGCACGCTCACGCTTCGCCAGCCTGGGAGAACGCTGGTGGCTCTCCCCGCGAGCAGCTTTCCCAGGCTGGCAAAATGGATACTCTCCAGGCCAGAGGACGCCGCTTGTCGGCGTCTTTGGCCTATTCCTTGCAAGATAGCAAAGCTTGGATTATGGCCGCACTCGAAGAACACAACGATACTGAGATTAGCAACCGGCTGCGCCGCATCGAAGGCCAGATACGCGGGATTATCCGCATGCTGGACGGGCAGCGCAACTGCGAAGACGTGATTACCCAGGTGCTGGCTGCCCGCGCAGCGATGGATAAAGTGGCGGCTGAAGTCCTTAAACACCACGTTGACGAATGTTTAAGCGAGATGCCCCCGGAAGAGGCCAGAAGCGCCATCAGCCGGGCCGTCCAGCTTATCAACAAGATCGCCTGATCCTGGTGAGGAGCGCGCGCGCTGATGAATCCATCCAGCGCCAGGCTGCACCCTATCCGCCTGCGTGGAAGCCTGCATGAAACCATCTGGGGCGGCCAGAATCTGGCCCGCTACGCCGGAAAAGCCCTGCCGCCTGGCGCAAAGGTTGGCGAATCCTGGGAAACCGAGATAGGCAACCAGATCATCAATCCGCCTTATGCGGGACGGAGCCTGGGTGATCTGGTCGCCGAACTGGGGGAACTGCTGCTTGGCTCGCAGACGCTGGCAATCTTCGGCCCGCGCTTCCCACTGCTCGCCAAATTCATCGACGCGCAGGACAAACTCTCCGTCCAGGTCCATCCCTCCGACGAATACGCCCAACAGCACGAGGGCGGCAAGCTCGGCAAGACCGAGGCATGGTATATCCTGCACGCCGACCCTGGCGCGGCGATTATTCACGGCCTGCGCCGCGCCGTTACACGCGGTGAGGTACGTCGGGCTATCGCCGAGGTCACACTCGAATCTCTCGTGCATGAACAGCCGGTGCAGGCTGGTGATGTCATCTTTGTGCCCGCCGGAACGGTTCACGCCATCGGCGCGGGCATCCTCCTCTACGAACTGCAAGAATACTCCGATGTCACCTATCGCCTCTACGACTATGGCCGCCTGGGCGCGGATGGCAAGCCCCGCGAACTGCATGTGGACAAGGCGCTCGATGTCATGCACTACGAGCCAACTCCGACCCACAAGGTTCAGTCGGTCGTCCAGAATGAAGAGGGCAGCAGCCACCTCCATCGCGTGCTGGTCGCCTGCCGCTACTTTGTCCTCGAAGAAATCACCTTGCACGGCTCCATCTCAGATTCCACCCACGCCAGCAGTTGTCAGATCATGTCGCTGCTGGATGGCGCCTGCACCCTACACGTAGGACAGGACGAACCACTGGCGCTCGGCAAGGGCGATACCGTCGTGCTGCCTGCCGCGCTGGGGGACTATCGCATTGAGGGCGCAGCGCGACTGCTGCGCTCCTACGTTCCCACGCCAGATGATACGCTGCTGCGCCGCTTCTGGTCGGCACAATAGAGAGCCAGCCGTTCAGCGCCTCTCGCCAGGTTGTCGGACCGGGACGCCTCATTGTACAATGAGGGAAATAACGTAGCCCGATAAAGAGGTGCATATGTCGGCAACACTCGAACGTCGCCCCGAATGGCTCAAGATTCACGCGCCGCAAGGCCAGAACTACAGCGAACTGAAAACGCTGATGCGCGATAAGGGGCTGCATACCGTCTGCGAAGAGGCGCGCTGCCCCAATATCGGCGAGTGCTGGGGCCATCGCACGGCCACCTTTATGATTCTGGGCAGCGTCTGCACGCGCAGTTGCGGCTTTTGCGCCGTCGCCACCGGGCGCCCGATGGCGCTCGATTGGGAAGAGCCGCGCCGCGTGGCCGAGGCGGTCAAAACGATGGACCTGCGCCACTGCGTCGTCACCTCGGTCAACCGCGATGAACTGCGCGACGGCGGCGCCACGCTCTTTGCCGCAACCATCCGCTGGATTCGCCGCGTCAATCCTGAATGCTCGGTTGAAGTCCTCACTCCCGACTTCAAGGGCGACGAGGACGCCCTGCGCATCGTCATGGAGGCGAAGCCCAACGTCTTTAACCACAACATCGAGACCGTGCCGCGCCTCTACAAGCGCGTGCGCCCACAGGCCGTCTATACGCGCTCGCTGCAAGTCCTCAAGTGGGCCAAAGCGATGAACCCGGAGCGGCCTACCAAATCTGGCTTCATGCTGGGGCTGGGCGAAGAACGCGACGAAGTGATGCAGACCCTGCGCGACCTGCGCGAGCATGATGTCGATATTGTCACCATCGGGCAATATCTGCGCCCCTCTTTCAAGCATCTGCCGGTCGAGCGTTATGCCAGGCCAGAAGAGTTCCGCGAGTTTGCCCGCGAGGGCAAAAAGCTGGGCTTCCGCCATGTCGAGGCCGGACCGCTGGTGCGCAGTTCCTATCACGCCTGGGACCAGGCCAAAGCCGCCGAAGAAGCCGCCGACCAGACGCGCGAGTAAAAGGGGGATACGCCATGATTGACGTGCTACGCCAGGTAATCGAGCAAGCCGAACGGCTGGAGCCAGCCGATCAAGCGGCGCTCGCGGCTCAGATTCAGCGCTACCTGGAGGAACTGGAAGACGAGCGCGGCTGGCAGGAACGCTTCCGCGATCCACGCGCCCTTGAGGCGATAGACCGGCTGGCCGAAGAAGCCCACGCGGAATACCTGGCTGGCGAGACGCTTGATCTTGATGGGGTGTTGCGTGAAATCCCAGACGACGAAGCAGTTTCGTAAGATGCTGGCTGCGTTGCCGCTCTCCGCTAGCTAAGCGAGGGAGACCACAAGCGTAACCGCTTGCGGTCTCCCTCGCTTATGGGTTAGCTCAAAGATTATGCCAGCAGCGAGATAATCTCCTCCTGGATGGGCACGCCCGTCACCTCGACGCCGCTGGCATGCACCAGCACATCCACCTCGCTGCGCACGCCAAACTCCGGCAGATAGATGCCGGGTTCCACTGAGCAGCACGTTTCTGGCAAGATCAGGCGCTCGTCGTGCGTCTCCAGGTTATCCAGGTTGGCGCCGTCGCCGTGTTCCACCGTCGTGATGCTGTGGCCGGTGCGATGCACAAAGTAGTCGCCATAGCCGCCTGCCGCAATCAGGTCGCGCACGGACTGATCGACCTCCCAGCCCTGCACCGGCTGGCCTTGTTCCACGCGCTCGCGCAAGAAAGCGATGCCGTGATCGCGCGCCCGCCGGACCAGATCAAAGACCTGCTGGTATTTTTCCGGCACGCGCGCGCCAAGAAAGGCCATCCAGGTGTAGTCCGCAAAGATGGCCCCTGGCTGCGGCAGATGCCCCCAGAAATCCAGCAGCAGCAGATCGCCCTCGCGCAGTGGCGCCGACCCCTCCGCCGCTGGCCCGTAATGCGGGTCGCCCGCGTGCGCGTTCACGGCGATAATGGGCGCGCCCTCTGGAACGACTCCGGCGGCATGGATGCGCGCCAGAAAATCCTGCTGCACGCTGTATTCAGTCAGGGCTTGACCCGCCCGAATGTCCAGTGCAATCGAGCGCAATATCTCGTCTTTAATGGCAATCAGGCGACGCCCGGCCTCGCGGTGCATCTCCATCTGCGCCGCGCTCAAGACGGCCACGAACTGCTGCACCAGATTGGCCGAACTGACGATCTCTTTGCCCAGCGAGCGAATGAGTTCCAGCGTGCCCCCATCGACACGAGCCATCGTCGGGATGGCATTCATCGGCGAATATTCCATTGCCAGCCGCCGCGCTCCCTGCAAGGTCGCTTCAAGCAGTTTGCCAAGCTCCGGCCAGGAGCGGAAGACGCGCCGCTGGCCGGGCAATTCGCGCAGGACATGCGGCTCAACCGAACTGATAACCGCGGTTGGCTCGCCCCGCGCGGGTACAAAATAGAACCAGCGCCGGGTATAGAAGCCGCCCTCGTCCAGCCCCAGCACCCGATACGCTAGCGGATTGAGCTTGCGGAAATCATAAAAAAGCCAGCCATCGAAGCCTGCCGCTTGAATGGCCTGCTGCATGCGTTCCTGGTCCATCGCTTATGCTCCTATTTTTCAGCGTTCGCCAGCTAGATGACTTTGTGGGGATATGATAGCACAAACTTGCGCCTTCCCACGTCTGTCCAATACAATGCCTACACTTTTCTTCTGCCAGGAGAGGGACCGGCGACACGCAGCGAAGATGCAGAAACCAACGGTATAGTCTTTGCAACAAGGATTGCTAAAAGCTCTGGCTGTGCCGTTGGCAAGCACAAACCCTCCCATGCACAGCCAGGCGAGAGGAGCGTGGCGTATGCGTATCCGGGCAAACGGCATTCACATAGGATACGAGGAGTGGGGCACTGGGAAACCGCTGGTTCTGCTGCATGCCTTCCCGTGTAACCGCTCGATGTGGGCGCATCAGATCAGCGCCCTGACGCAAAGCCACCAGTTCCGCGTCGTTACCCCCGATTTTCGCGGCTTTGGCGAATCGGACGCGCCAGACGGCCCATATCTGATGGAGACCCTGGCCGATGATGTCGCCGCGCTGCTGGACGCGATCCAGATCGAGGACTGCGCGCTGGGAGGGCTTTCGATGGGGGGCTATGTCGCCTTCGCCTTCTACCGTCGCTATGGCGCGCGCGTGCGCGAGTTGATTCTGGCGGATACGCGCCCCCAGGCTGATTCCGAGGAAGGCCGCGCCAGCCGCGAGGAGACGGCACAGTTGGCCGAGCGCGAAGGCAGCCAGGTTATTGCCGAGCGATACCTTCCCAGGCTGCTCAGACAGGCCACCTTGCAAAACCCCACCGGGACAACGGCGCGGCTGCGAGCAATGATAGAGGCTGCCACGCCTGTCGGCCTGGCGGGGGCGCTGCGCGGCATGGCCCTGCGGCCCGATTCCACCGATCTGCTGCCGCAGATTCAGTGCCCCGCACTCATTCTGGTGGGCGAAGAAGATAGCACCACGCCGCTGGCCGACGCGCAACTGATGGCCGAGCGCATCCCTCAGGCCCGGCTCGTCACGATTCCCGATGCCGCGCACCTCTCCAACCTTGAACAACCCGAAGCCTTTAATCAGGCGCTCGTCGCTTTCCTGGCAGAGCAAGCAGAGAAAACGGTTGCCTAGCTAGTGTAGTGGCGGCAGGAAGAAGAGGCCGCGCGTCATGATCTCGCCGGTAAAGGCAAAAGCCACTGCCAGATAGAGCATGCCGGTGGCCGATTGGAAGGATCGCCCCCTGGTCAGGCGATAGGCCAGCGCGCCAAGGCCCAACGTGCAGAGAAAGCCCAGGATGAAACGGATCACATTCAGCGCGCTCGCCGAGATCGGCGGGTTTCCCAACTGCGGCAGCGCGACGGGAATGGTGCTGTGGATGAAGAAGCTGAAGACGAGTTCCAGCCCCAGGGCAATTAGCATGATCAGCGTGGCAAACTCCAGCGGCTTGCCCGACGCGGTGGGCGTGTTGAGATACCAGTGGCCCAGCAGCATCGCGGTGAGTACACCGCCCAACGCCAGCGCGCCGACCACGATGCCTGCAATGGTAAACGCGCCGCCCAGGCTCTCTGCCGCCAGCGGGCGATAGGCCATGCCGATCACCAGCAGTTCCGCCAGACCGGCCAGGCAGGCCAGACCGCCAATGATCCAGCGCGGCACATGCAGCTTGAACCAGAGCAGAACGTTATAGACAAGCAGCAGTCCCAGAAAGACCAGCAAGGGTGTAAACTGATACGCCAGCCAGTTCTGATCAAGCGGATATTGCTGATAAAAGCCCCTGACCCCATCAAAGGCGGAAGCAGTGGCAAAGACCGAACCAAACCAGTAGGCCAGCAGCGCCAGAATCAGATAGAGCAAGCCCTGGAAGACCAGGAAACCGCGTGTCACGCCTACGCGCTTTTCAGCGGCCCGCGCCGTGAGCGTCTTGGGGCCAGCCTCTGCGGCATCATCCGCCTCTGCGGCCTCCGCCTCAGCAGGCGGCACAGCGACTTCCTGTTCGCCAACCACCGCTGTGGCCATGACTGGCCTGACTGACCTGGCGCTGGCTGTTTTGACCAGGCGGGCAATCTTCATGCTGCCATACATGTCGAGCAAGAACAGCACGATAAACGACCCGATGGCCGTTTCGAGCATCACCAGGAAGAAGGAGAGGGGAAGCGCCAGTGCAAGCATGATCGATACAACCTCAGCTAGATCGATGAGCGCAAATGGATACTCAAATGGAGCGTTTCGACCTGACCCCCTCGCCGCCAGGGACAACATCCTCGGTGTTGTTGACGCCTGCCAGCGCGGGCAGATAATCAATCTGGTCGTTCACTACCAGTTCATCATACAGCTTTTTGACGCCGGGCACAGCGGCAGCAACCTCTCCGGCAACCTGCTTCGCCAGTTCAGTTGGAACCATGCCACGCAGGTGGACCTCGCCGAGTTCGGGATAGACCCCAATCGGCAGCCCCCGCGTCTCTTCGCGCTGGCCCAACGCGACGGCAATAGCGACGGCCAGGTCCGTGTCAGCCAGCAATTCATTATGCAGCAGGCGCACGCCCGATACCTGGCTAGCAAGATCTTCTGCCAGACGCCGATTGAGGTCGCTGGAGACATGGCCGAGCAGCCAGACCTCATTGCACTGGGCATGTACCTCGACGGCGCCCAGATCAACGCGCAAGCGCGGATAATCCCACAGCGCCTGGCGCACGGCTTCAGCCAGTTCCGTGTCCGGGCGATAGTGCGGCAAGAGCGCAAAGTCTTTGGGGGAAATCTTCACCTCCAGCCGGTCAGACTGAAGGACGGTGAGTTGATCGACGCTGAGCAAGACCTCGCCGCCCGCCAGCGCAGCGCGATGCACTACCAGATAGGCGACTTTCAGGGTCTGGGCATCAAAGAAAAGCTGCGAGAGTCCGCCCAACTTCTCCGAGCCGCTGCCCACCGGCAGATGCTCTTTCAAGACCAGCAGATCGCCTTTGGGCGTCTGCGCCTTCTGGATCAGATCATCCACCAGCAAGGAAAGCTGAAGTCCATCGACCCGCGCCTCCTTGACAAACTCTACCGGCAGCGCCAGGAGTTTCTTCATCACCACGCCGCGCTGCACGACGACATAGCTGATCTGCCAGGTATCTGGATGCACCAGCACCTGCGCCACCTTGCCCAAGGTATCATCGGTGGCATTCGCCACACTGCCAAGATTGATCTGGAAGAGTGGGCGAATCGGGACCGTTGTTGCTGCCATTCAGAAAACCTCTCCATTTATAATCACATCAGGATGAGATGCCAGAAGATCATACCAGCGCGCGTCCCCCCTGGCAGAGAGGCGACACATATTGCTGCATCCAAAGTGTAGCATGCTTCTCAACGCGCTGCAAGAGAAACAGGCCCATGCGCAGCAGCATAGGCACGTCTCACCAGTCGCTCTGGCCGGTTGGAAAAATCTTGCCTGGATTCAGAATTAGATTGGGGTCCAGCGCCGCTTTAATGCGCCGCATGGCCGCGACCTGCGCCGCGCCCAGATCACGCTCCATAAACTCCTTCTTGAGCAGCCCAATGCCATGCTCGCCAGAGAGCGTTCCGCCCAGCGCAATCGCCGCCTCGAAGATTTCCGCAGCCGCCAGGCGCACGCGCGCCATCTCCTCGCGGTTGCGTCGGTCACATAAGAGATTGGGATGCAGGTTGCCATCGCCGATATGGCCGAAGACCGGAATGGAGACCTGATAGCGCGCCGCAATCTCCCGCACGGCGCGGACCATTGCGGGGATCGCCGTGCGCGGAATGCTGACATCCTCGCCCAGCTTGTTGGGTCTTCGGCGCGCCAGCGCGGGCGACACCGAACGCCGCGCCTTCCAGAGCCGCGCGCTCTCCTCTGCATCCTGCGCCACGCGCACCTCAGCCGCGCCCATCGCCTGGCAGACATTCCCAATGCTCTCCAGTTCTGCGCGCACGATCTGCTCATAGTTGCCATCGACGGCAAAGAGCAAGAGTGCCTCGGCCTCCAGCGGCAGCCCGATGTGCAGGAGTTCCTCCACGCATTGCACCGTCGTCTGGTCCATCAGTTCGACGCTGGCCGGAACGATGCCAGTCCCCATGATCCTGGTCACGGCCTCTGCCGCGTCGTCCAGGCGTGGAAAGACCGCCAGCGCCGTCAGCGCGTATCTGGGTTTGGGCAATAGCCGCAGCGTAATCTCCGTCACCACGCCCAGCGTGCCCTCTGCGCCAGTAAAGAGCGCGCGCAGGTTATAGCCGGTCACATTCTTGACCATGCGCCCGCCAGTGCGAATGATCTCGCCCGTTGGCAGCACGACCTGCAAACCCATGACATAATCGGTGGTCACGCCATATTTCAGGCAGCGCGCCCCGCCAGCGTTTTCGGCCACATTCCCGCCGATGGCCGACACGCTCAGGCTGGAGGGGTCCGGCGGATAGAACAGCCCGACCTTTTCGACAGCAGCCTGCAACTCGCCGGTAATCACGCCAGGCTGGACGACAGCCACCGCATTGCCGGTATCGATCTCCAGGATACGATTCATGCGCGTCAGGCTCAGCGCGATGCCGCCGGAGGCTGGGAGCGCGCCGCCGGAGAGGCCGCTCGCCGATCCCCTTGGCGTGACGACAATATGTTCTTCGTTCGCCAGCTTGAGGATCGCGCTGATCTCCTCGGCGCTGATGGGCAGCACAACCACCTGCGGCTCACGTTCCACCCATGTGCCATCGATGCCATAGGCCAGCAAATCTTCAGGGTCACGCAGCACATGCTCCGGCCCGACAATGCGGCGCAGAGCTTGAAGCACACGCGGCGGCAGGTCCGCCAGACGGATGGTGTCTTGGGAAGACAGGCTCTCCATGACGATACGCTCTTCCAGGCAAGCTAGCGCGCCAGCGCCATCCAGCACGGCGCTCAATTGGCGGTACGAAGTTTGCAACAAGCTGTTGCTGGCTGACCATGTCAGCAGCAGCGATGGTAATAAGCATAGGCGAGATTGCGCTGTTCTGCAAGCCGCCATGCTGCGCATAAATTAAGAACTGATGTTAGCCGCATAAATAAGAACCTATGTTAGCCTTATGAACGCCAGACGCATACACCAGCATCTACAATGCACTCTGCTGAAGACCTGGCTCTCCAGGGCAGCGGCCTGGGAGCGCAACTTAGCAATCATTGCCATGCTCGCCGCGCTGCTCCTCGCGGGCTGCGACATCTCGTTCGCCTCCACCGGCATGAGTGGTTCCGGCGATCCCATCGTCATCACCAATCAGACGCAGCCCATTTTCATTGCCTCCAACTGTAACGGCCCAACCGCAGAGATCGTGCAAGGGGGAACGAATCTGGTAGACCTTGGCCCGGCCAGTTCCATATGCGAGCAGGTAGCCTATCCGACTGAGACCGGCTACAGCCAGAATGGCTATGTGCCCGTTTACAGCCTGCATCGGGCCACCAATTCGGTCCTTTGCGTCTATCATGCGGGCTGCAAGCTGCACGCCGCCCCCAGCAGCACCGCGTCGATCCTTTACACCCTGCCCTTTGGGCAGCGCGTGCAGGGGCGAGCGACCGCTTCTACCGACGCGATTATCACCGATGGCACAAATTATAGCTGGTGGGAAGTGATCGTCCCCACGACTGGCGAACCTGCCGACATTTACGGCATCCTGGCCGCCGCTTTCTGAAGCGCATCCTCCGCGCGGCATATAATACGAACGATCTTTTTATGACACTGCAACAGGTTGCCGAGCAGAAGGATACCGATTGTGAATACGCAGCGATCTGATGAACTGTTTGCGCAGGCGCGCGAGATCATTCCTGGCGGAGTCAACAGCCCCGTGCGCGCGTTCAAAGCTGTTGGCGGCCAGCCGCGCTTCATCGAGCGCGGCGCGGGCGCCTACCTCTACGATGTGGATGGCGCCCGCTACATCGATTATGTCCTCTCCTGGGGGCCGCTGATTCACGGCCACGCCCACCCATATGTCATCGAAGCGATTACCCGCGCCGCCGCGCGCGGCACGAGCTATGGCGCGCCCACCGAAGTGGAGGTGCGCCTGGCCGAGATGGTCATCGAGGCCATGCCTGACGTCGAGATGGTGCGCTTCGTCAATTCGGGAACCGAGGCGACAATGAGCGCCCTGCGCCTGGCGCGGGCCTATACGCGACGCAACAAGATCATCAAGTTTGCGGGCGGCTATCACGGCCACGCCGATTTTCTGCTCGTCGCCGCAGGCTCTGGCGCGCTGACGCTTGGCATCCCCGACAGCCCCGGCGTCCCACAGGCGAGCGCCGCTGATACGCTCATCGCCCCCTACAACAATCTGCCAGCGGTTGAGGCGCTCTTTGCAGAGTTTCCTGAGCGCATTGCCGCCATCATTGTCGAGCCGGTGGCGGGCAATATGGGCTGCGTGCCGCCGCTGCCAGGCTATCTGCAAGGGCTGCGCGACCTGACGACTCGCGCTGGCGCGCTGCTTATTTTTGACGAGGTGATGACTGGCTTTCGCGTCGCCTATGGCGGGGCGCAGCAGCTTTATGGCGTCAAACCCGACCTCACCTGCCTGGGCAAGATCATCGGCGGCGGCCTGCCGGCAGCGGCGTATGGTGGCCGCAAAGACATCATGCGCCTGATCGCCCCGGCTGGGCCGGTCTATCAGGCGGGCACGCTCTCCGGCAATCCGCTGGCGATGGCGGCGGGCATCGCGCAGCTTGAATTGCTGCGGCAGCCTGGCGTCTACGCGCAGCTTGAGGCGCGCTCGGCCCAACTGGCCGCAGGGCTGGGCGCGGCAGCTTTCGCTGCCGGTGTGCCCATCACCCAGACGCGCGTTGGCTCGATGTTCTGCACCTTCTTCACCGATCAGCCCGTTGTAGACTATACGACAGCCAAAACAGCCAGCACGGAACACTACGCCCGCTTCTTTCAAGCAATGCTGGAGCAGGGGGTCTATCTGGCCCCATCGCAATTCGAGGCCGGGTTCCTCTCGCTGGCGCACCAGACCGCAGAGATCGAGCAGACCATCGCGGCGGCCCAGGTGGCTTTTGCCAGGGCAGCGCCTGCCGCGCGCCCAGACTAGCAGACGCCTATGTCGGCCAGTGACGCCTGGCTGGCGGCTGGCATACATATTGCAGACACATCTGCCGGAACGTTGCGAACAGCGCGGGGTCAGCAGGCTCTCTGCGTCCCCGCGCGTTATGTTGAATCTGTGGATACAGGAGGGATCACCAACATGAGGACCATCCGGGCATTTCTGTGGGGGAGCGCAATTGGGGCTATTCTTGGTTTGCTCTTTGCGCCCAAGCGCGGCGAAGAGACCCGCGCCGACCTCCAGAATCGCTTCAGTCAGTTGCAGGGGCAGGCGCAGGGGCGCATGACCGAACTGCGCGGCAGGGCGACAACCGCCATCGAGCAGGGCCGCCAGGGCGTCAACACCTCTCTAGGCAAGGCGCAGCAGGCCACGAACCGCGCGGCAGATGCCGCTCAGAATCAGGTGGGCAGGAGCAGCTAAGCGGAGACAACCGCGCACTCTGTTTCGAGAAACCTCTTTGCCCGAACCAATACGAAGCTTGCTCTGGCCCCTTGAAATCGCTCAGGGGGCCAGCGGCTTCTCTCCTTGAGCGATGCTGGACAGGCGTGCCTGGCAAGATTATCATAACAGCATGGATATGTACGAGTTGATCGCTCCCTATTACGACCTGGAGCATGCCGGGTATCTGGAGGACGTTGATCTCTACTGCAACTACGCAGCCAGCACTGGCTCACCTGTGCTGGAGGTTGGCTGTGGGACCGGGCGGCTGCTGGCTCCGCTGGCACAGCAGGGGCAAGAGATCGTCGGGGTCGATTTATCGCCAGCCATGCTCGCGCGCGGGCGCGCGCGATTAGAAGCGGCGGGCTTGCTCAAGCGCGTCGAACTCGTGGAGGCCGATGCGCGCGCCCTGCGGCTCAACCGGCAGTTTCGGCTGGCCTTTGTCGCGCTCAACAGCTTTGCGCATTTTGTGACCCGCGACGACCAGCGCGCCGCGCTTGGGTCGATTCACCAGCATCTGCTTCCTGGCGGCACGCTCATCCTTGATCTGCCGAACGCCGATCTGCGCCGCTATCAGCAGGCCGAAGGGCAGCTTTTCCTTCAGGGCGTCTGGGCCGACGAGCGCCAGCACGAACAGGTCAGCCATCTGATCGCGGCCACAAGCGACCCGGAGGCGCGCGCGCTGTGCCTGACCCATTTCTACGATATTCATCCACAGGGCGGCCCGCTACGTCGCATCGTCGCGCAGCACTCGCTGGCGCTGATCAGTCCGGGCGAGGCAGAACTGCTGGTGGCAAGCTGCGGCTTTCAGATCAGCCAGCTTTTTGGCGACTATGACCTGAACCCCTGCGACGACGCCAGCCCGCGCCTGATCGTGGTGGCAACGCGAATGGCTGGATGAACAGAGCAGGATAGCTGGAAGCCATCTTTTCTGAAAGCGAAGGGAATTGGATATGTCAGCGCCTCATCTGCTGCACCGCTGGAACCTGGACCCCCAGGAAGCCATCAAGGTTCAGCGCGAACTGGCGAGCAAGGTCATCCGCGAAGATCGGCTGGGCGAAGTCAAGGTCATCGCGGGCATCGACATCTCGGCCAATGACCGCACGGGCCTGGCGCGCGCTGCCATCGTGGCGCTGGCCTATCCCTCGCTGGAGGTGCTGGAACGCATCCGACACGAGGAGCCTCTGCGCTTTCCCTATATTCCCGGCCTGCTCTCGTTCCGCGAAGCGCCATCGATCCTGGCGGGCTTTCAGAAGCTGCGCCACACGCCAGACCTGTTGATGGTGGATGGACAGGGCATCGCGCACCCGCGCCGCATTGGGATTGCCAGCCATCTGGGCGTCTTGCTGGACCTGCCCAGCATCGGCTGCGCCAAATCGATTTTAAACGGCCACTTGCGCGGGGAACTCGGCCAGGAGGTGGGGGCGCGGGTGCCCCTGACGGCCGACGGGGAAACGCTGGGTGTGGCGCTGCGCAGCAAAACGCGCACAAACCCTCTCATCGTCTCGATTGGGCACCGGGTGAGCCTGGAAACTGCCAGCGACTACGTGCTGAAATGCTGCCGGGGCTATCGCCTGCCGGAACCGACGCGCCAGGCGCACAATACCGCCAGCGGCAGCGGAAACCTGGAGGAGCGCGTTGAGCCTGCCCAGGAACCGCAGGCGCCCACCCTCTGGGAGAGTGAATAAGCGGCAGGCGCGCTATTTGCCCACAAACTTGTAGCCAACGCCACGCGCCGATTGGATATACTGTGGATTGGCCGGGTCGCGCTCGATCTTGCGTCGCAGCCGCCGGATATAGACATCCACAATGTTGCTCTCACCGGGATAGTTCTCGCCCCAGATGGCATCAAGCAGCTCTTCTCGGCGAAAGACATGGCCGACCCGCCCTGCCAGCGTCACCATGATCTTCATCTCCTTGGGAGTCAGCAGCACGTTGCTTTTATCAGGGAGGCAGAGTTGGAGATCGGCGATATGAAATTCGAATTGGCCCACGCGCAGCACCTGCCCGCTCGTCTCGGCCTGCGCTTTGCGATAGCGGCGCAAGACGGCCTGCACGCGCGCCAGCAACTCGGCAGGGGCGAAGGGCTTGACGATATAATCATCAGCGCCCAGGTTCAACCCCTTGAGCTTATCTTCCAGTTCGCCTCTGGCCGTGACGAAGATCACCGGCACATCATACTGCTCATCACGGAGCCGCTGGTAGAAGTCAAAGCCATTCATGTAGGGCATGCCGACATCAAGCAAAATGAGGTCCGGCAACTGCCGCTGAATCATTGCCAGCGCGCCGCGCGGGTTATCAACGGAGGAGACCTCGTAGCCCTCTTCGCTGAGGATGAATTGCATGAGCTTGCTGTTGATTGGCTCATCATCGACCAGTAGAATCGTCATGGCTGCTGAGCGGCAGAAGACCCGCGCCCTCACCTGGAGGGCAGAGCCGCAACCTCCTTGCCTTGAGATAGAGGCGCCATCTTGAGGAAAGGCGTCCTCATGGAAGCACGCGCTCATTAGCAACGCCCATAGTAGCGAGCGCAAGGCGCTTTGTCAATACGCTCAGGTTCGCTGGCGGTTAAAACCGCGCCTAAAGGCTGCGCCACGAAACCCGCCTACGCGGGTTAAGACGGGCGCCCGGTCCCAGTCCGCGCAGGCGGACTTGGTGGCGCCGCAGCGCCTCTAGGCGCGGATTGATCCGCCAGCCCGTATTTTGTCAACACGCTCAGGCAGAAATGGCGCTCTGTTGGCGGCGCTGGCGCTCCAGATAGAAGAGCAAGACGGAAATATCCGCCGCCGTCACGCCGCCGATGCGGCTGGCCTGCCCCAAGGTGGCGGGGCGCACGCGCGTCAGCTTCTCGCGGGCCTCGGTGCGCAGATTCGGAACGAGTGCGTAATCGGTTGTCTCTGGGATGCGCAGTTCCTCGAAGCGCCGCACGCGCTCGACGGCGCGTTCCTGCTTGCGCACGTAGCCCTCATATTTGACCTGCAACTCGACCTCGGTCGCCACGTCCTCCTCCAGCGTCGGCAGCCGACCATCCAGCGCCGCCACCTGCCCGTAGCGTGTCTCTGGCCGCCGCAGCAGTTCGCGCCCGGTCAGTCGCTGGCCCAGCGCCGCCAGACCCACGTCGCGGGCGCGCTCCTCCTGCGCCAGATTGGCGTTGAAGGACACGGTGCTTAGCCCATCCAGCGCCGCCTCAATCGCCTGGCGCTTGCGCTCTGCCGCCTCCCAACGCGCGTCATCCAGCAGGCCCAACTGGCGCCCATACTGGCTCAGGCGCAGGTCGGCGTTATCCTGGCGCAGCAGCAGGCGATGCTCGGCGCGCGAGGTGTGCAGGCGATAGGGTTCCTTCTGCGGCTGCGTGACCAGATCGTCCAGCAGCACGCCGATATACGCCTCGTGGCGCGCCAGGATAAACGGGGGCTTGCCCTGCGCCTTGAGGGCAGCATTGATACCCGCGATCAAGCCCTGCGCCGCTGCCTCCTCATAGCCAGAGGTGCCGTTGATCTGGCCGGCCAGGAAGAGGGAGGCTACCGGCTTGGCCTCCAGCGCGAGCGTGATCTGATCGGAGGGAACATAATCATACTCGACGGCGTAGCCCACGCGCATCATCTCCACCCGCGCCAGCGCCGGGATCGAGCGCAGCATGGCAAGCTGCACATCCTCCGGCAGACTGGTATTCATACCCTGCACGTAGACCTCGCCGGTCTTCCAGCCCTCCGGCTCCAGGAAGACTTGATGCGTCTCTTTCTGGGCAAAGCGCACGACCTTATCTTCAATCGATGGGCAATAGCGCGGCCCGATGCC
>JBJKSJ010000403.1:0-15847 GCA_046704085.1 Ktedonobacterales bacterium
GCCCCGGCCTGCGCCGGACGCGCCCTGAAGCGCGACGGAGCGAGCAAGCTCCAGGCCGCGCCCAGAAAGAGCAGCGCCGCAAAGACCAGGAAACTGCGGCGCGTGCCAATCGTCGGAATCAGCCAGAAGACCGGCAGAAACGTCCCCAGGATGCTGCCCAGCGTCGAGAGCATGTAAATATTGCCACTGCTGGAGCCAGCCTTCTGAAGCTTTGTCATTGTCAGGCGAATCGCAAACGGCGGCACCATCCCTAACAGCGTCACGGGCACCAGGAAGAGCAGCAGCACCGATTCCAGCGACCCGGCCAGCACGGTCACGTTTGCCTGGCTGAGTCCAAGGCCGCCTTGCTGCAAAATGGGGACGCTGATAAACGGAACCAGCGCCAGCGAGGCCGCCGCGCCCAGCAAGAGCAGCGCCAACGCGCGCTCGGAGGGGTAGCGATCTGCCAGACGCCCACCCAGGAAATAGCCCACGCTGAGGTACAACAAGACCAGCCCGATCAGGTTGGCCCAGACCACCTGTGACGTGCCAAAATAGGGGGCCAGCAGGCGCGCCGCGCACATCTCAATCGCCATGCCGACAACGCCGCTGAGAAAGACCAGGATCAAGACACGACTACGCATCAAGCCACTCTTCCAAACAGGAGCACGAGGCATTGCCCATGCAAGCACACGCTGGCTCACTCCTGGGCGTGTCTATTATAGCGCCTGAGAAGTTTTCCTGCTATGGACTAGCCGTTATGGCTGCTCAGAGGCTTCACCGGATGCAGGCTGCTCATCGCTCTGCGCCCGATCCTGCTGCGGAGCGGCAGCAGCTAGAAAAATGGGGATGGTCTGCAAGCCATGCCGGGGATCATGCCGATAGGCGGCAATGTTCAGGTCATCGCGCAAATGGCCATCCACCACAGGCTGGCGCTGCCCACTAAAGGAGGCAATCAACCAGACCCAGGGAGATTCTTTGAGATTCTCCATATTGCCCGTATCGATGCTGCTGGGATAGGGCGGTCCGCCGGGGTGGCTATGATAGACACCGATGATACGTTCGCCATAGCTCATGTCATAGTGCAGCAACTCCATGCTATCAAACTCGAAGCGCACCGCTGAATTGCGCGTGTTGCTCAGCGGCAGCGCCTCGTTGGCGATCCAATCGCCCGCCGGGGTGATTTCGCCGATCAGCAAGCCGCATGCTTCAATACGCGGGCGTTGCAGCATATCTTTCTGGACTGCCTGCCGCGCCTGAACACTCAAGATCACTTTCGCCATACACTCACCATTACCAGTATTCTGCCCGTTTTCTGGGAGGTTCCATTGAATTATAGCCGTCTTTCCTTCTGGTATGCACCTCTCCGTCACACGCGCTTATCCTACGCCACCCAGCGGGCAGCGTCAACCTTTTAGTTGAGCGACATCGCTCCAGCACATTTGTTCTCACCAGAAAGCGCGTGATACAATCACCTTCAGTCTGTGTCGGAGGGAAGCTTTTATGCCCAGGGAAACTCACAAATCCAGGAAGACAGGCCATCCTAAACCTCATCAGCAACCCACAGCGCCCAGGACGCTGGATGCGTCCGCACAGCAAACCATACAAGAGTTGCTGAACCAGCTATCGTACCTTTCGCAGCAATTGCGCCAGAGCAAAGACCGCGATGCTGCCTATCAGGCGCTCTCTTCTATTGAACGCCAGCCTTCCAGCACGACGTTTGCCTTTGCCGAGGCGCTTGCCAGTCAGCGCAGCGCCGAAGCCGCTGATGTCGCGCTGGCGCTCTCCGAACTCAGCCAGCAGCACACGCTGCGCAAAGAGTCCAAGCGCGCCCTGATGCGTCTGCGCTCGGCAGGCATCACCCCAGACTTCGCGGTTCCGGCCATCGAGGCGCCCGCGCCGGAGCAGCGCCAGCGCCCCTTTTACCTGGGCTATGTCACCCAGACGCGCGAGCAAGGCGAACTCCAACTCTCCCTGGCGTGGTACGAAAATCAGGCCACCGGGGATGTGCGCGGAATGGTTTTTCTCCTGGAGTTCTGGCGCGATGGCGTCAAGGATTTCTTCGTGACGGATGTCACCACCGCCAGGCGCTTCCAGCAGGACTTCTCGAAAAGGAACCGCGCGGGCGAGCAACTTCCCATTGTGACCTGCACGCTGGCCCAGGCACGCCAATTGGTTCAGGAGGCACTGAGCATCAATACCTGGCGCAAGACGCCGCTCCCTGACGCCTACAAGCGCCACTATACCACCATTCGTGACCTGCTGCTGGACGCCAGCAGCAGCGAAGAGGAAGAACAAGCCGTCGCCCAGGAGGGTCACCGCCCCTGGATCGCGCCCGACCTGGAGCCGGAAGAACTGGTTGCCAACGCGCTGGGCGCATGGTCCTTTGGCGACTATGGCCTGTTCTATGATCTACTGGCGGATGAACATCCGGCCCGGCGCGCGCAAACCCGCGATGAATATATCCAGCAGCGCCGCCAGTGGGCAGACGAGGCCGACCCGACGAGCCTGCGCGTGCTGCTGCTGCGCGAACGCGCCGCCAGCGAGCAGGGTCTCTGGGTGCCTGGCGGCATACGCTCTGGCGCGCGCAAAGAAGTCGAAGCTTTCTGGTCACTGCTCCTCAAAGATAGCCCGCTGGGCGGCCAGATGGAAGAATTGCCAATGGCAACGATCATCAACCGTGATACAGGCCGTCACTGGTACTGGACGAGCTATACGCTCGCCCAGCAGGCAGGAGCCTGGCGTATCAGCCGCCAGCGCGACGAGGGTTTGCAGGCCCAGGGGATGCCCATCGCCGATCTCCAGCAGCGTGTCAAAGAACAGACGGAAACAGCCAGCAAGATTGCTGAGACAAAGCCGACATCGGAAGAGGAGGCAGAGGAAGCCATGAGCAATCTATTTGGCGCCGTCGCCACCTCGCTGCACTACGACGACGCGCTGATTGCGCGCCTGCCGCTGGATCGCGCCCCCTACGATCAGGCCACCCTGGACGCGCGCTCCATTGCCCAGTACGAGCGCGCCGCCGCCTATTATCAGAAGATGCTGGAACGCTTTGGCGACCGGGGGCGGCTGCTGACCCAACTGGGCATCATGCAGTTCCTGGCGGGCGAGCGCGAAATGCAGGAGGAGAATCATACCAACGCGCAGCACTGGTGGGACAGCGCCAGTGCTTCATTGGAAGAAGCCGTCTCACTCTCGCCCACTGCTGATACGTATCAGGCTCTGGCAGAGCTGCGGGTGCGCGCCAACCGGCTTGAAGAAGCCGAGCAACTGCTTCGTCAGGCCATTGAACTCGACGCCACGCGCGCTGAACGCTGGGGCGAGCTTGGCAGCATCCAGCTGAGCCGCAACGACGCGCGCGCCGCCCTGGAGAGCTATCAGCAAGCGGTTCAGCGTAATCCTGATCTGCCAGGCATCTATCTGCATATCGGCAGAGCATACCACGCGCTGGACGAGCGCGAAAATGCCCGCCTGGCCTACGAGGAAGCCATCCGCCGCACCCCCACCGATACCGAGGCGCTCAATAATCTGGCGGCGCTGCTGGAGACGCAAGACCCGACGCGCGCCATTGATCTGCTGGAGCGCGCAGCGGCGGTGGCTCCCGGCGTCGCGCTCTATCACGCCAATCTGGCGGCTCTGCTCCTGAGAACCGGAGCGACCAAACGCGGCAAAGCCGAACTGGAGATGGCCGAGCGGCTCGATCCGTCCAATCAGGTGGTGCGGCAGGTGCGCGCGTATGCCAGAAGCCTGAAGGTCTAGCGAGGCTGCAACTCTCGCTCCTCGGCCTGGGATACCGTGACCCGCAAGAGTTCGTGGGCCGAGGCCAGAACATCCTCGACGGAGACAGCTTTCAAGCAGAGGCGCGATTGGCAGAGGTTCACCTGCCAGGGTGGTCGATTGCCCACGAAATGGAAGCAGGGGCTGCACGGCAGGTCACGATGCGCAGCGATAAAGCGAAAGCCAGGCTGCCCAACTGGATGAAACTGCTGGATATTAGACGGACCAAAGATGCCGATGGCCGCCGTGCCAACGGCCCCGGCCATATGCAGCGGACAGGAGTCATTGCCGATAAAGAGCGTGCTAGCTTCTATTAAGGCTGCCGTTTGCTTGAGGGTCGTCTGTCCGGTGGTGTCAATGGGCGCCTCTGGAAGCTCGGCGGCAATGGCTTCGGCCAATGGCTTATCAGATGGGCCACCTACCAGGACGATCTTCGCCTGATACTGCTCGATCAAATGCCGCGCCACCGCCGCAAACCGATCTTGCGCCCATTGCTTGCGCCCCCGGAAGCCTTCGCCGCCGGGGTGAATCGCCACGACCGTATCACGGGCCGTAACGCCAGCACTGCGCAGCAGGGAGCGAGCCATCGAGCGATCTTTTCTGCTCAGGTAGAGACGTGGCGTGCGCTCCGAGGCATCGGTGAGCAAAGGCGCGCCCAGTTGATTGACGACAGACAGATAGCGATCAATGGCATGGCCCATGACAAACTTCTCATCGCGGGTGGCGCGCAGCCACCAGTGGTGTGGCATGGGAAAGTTCACCCGCGCACTGCCAACACTGATCGAGGTTAAGACCTGGCCCAGTGTCGAGAAATTGACCACCAGATCAAACTGCTCGCGCCGTAACTGATACAGCACACGCCCCCCCCGCGCCCATTCAGGACCAGCGCCAGCGGGGTTGATCTGCGCTACTTGATCGAGGTCCGGGTTGCCTTCGACAATGCCATAATTGCTGCGGTAGGTCAGGCCGATAATTTGCGCGTGCGGAAAACGCTTGCGCAGCGCGTGCAGAGCAGGGGTTGCCAGGAGGGTATCCCCAATAGGGCAGAGGATCGTCGCCAGAATCTTGCGCGGCTCGCCGGGCATTGGCGCCATCTTGCTGACGCCGCCAAGGTTCACGGCCTGCTCTGGCGGCTCCAGGGACACAATACTTGCCCATGTACTCAGAGAACGGTCCATAAAACCCCTACCTCGCTCTTAACAAAGATCTGCGCCAGCGGCGCCTGAGCGACAGGCCACGATGCCTGAGAGTCGCAATACTTTAGGTATGGATGTTGCTGGGCAGGAGCGTTTCAAGCTCCTCATAGGCGCCAGCCACTTCGCTGGGCGCCACAGATGAGCGCGCCGAATCCTCACGCGCCGCCTGAGCGCCTGGGCGGGTATCAAGAAAGACACTCAACAGGCCGCCGACAAACACCATGCCTGCCAGCACCCACATCACCATAGCAATTCCATAGAGATCAGCAATACCACCAATGAACAGAATCACCGGAATCGAAGCCGCATTAAAAACAATTGATTGAAACGAAAGCACACGCCCCTTCATCGTATCAGGGGTATGCTCTTGAATCAGGGTCAATGCCGGAATATTCATCAAATCAAGTTCACAGCCCAGCGCAAAGATCAGGACCATAATCAGCGCCAGGAAGGGCCAGTCATTGAACCATTGCGTCGGATCGATCTGGCGCGCCAGGCGCTGGCAGACAACCAGCAGAATGCTGGTGATGCTCAGGCCAATAATGCCAGCACTGATGCTGCGCGACTTGCCTAGCCGCTTCACCACGCGCGGCATCACCGCCGCCCCGATCACCAGGCCAACGCCCGCCGGAACAAAGACCAACGCCGCATTAGCCGCCGGACGGTGCATCAGATCCTCGGCAAACTTGGGCGCAAGCTGACCAATGACGAGCAAAAGGATGTTACCAAACGAAAGCTGGGAAATCGCAATCAGCAAGCGCCGATCCCGATAAACAAAGCGCCAGCTTTCCCCAATCTCTCCCACAACCCGCTTGATCCGTGCCATATTCGCTGCTGGCATTAGCACAGCGCGTTCCAGCACAAAAAAGCGGTTCGGAATCAGGAACGTCAGGACAGCGCAAAGAAAATAGAGCAGCCCGATAATGAAATAAAGTAACTCCACGGGATCAAGCATGGTGGAGGCTGCGCCCAGCGAGATCGTTACCGATGAGATGACATTCAAGATCACCGGACCAAGCAGCACGAACCCCAAAGCCTGAGCCAGCGTGAAGGTGATATTAAACAGCGAAAGCGCGTTGACCAGTTCGCGTTCATCCACCAAAAGAGGGATGGCCGCGCCCTCCGCAGGAGTAAAGAACTGGCTGATGATCGCAACAAGAAAGGTCAAGAGATAGATCGGCAGGACATCATGGCGATCTATTATCAAGCTAATCACAAAGCCAAGCGCGCAGAAGCCTCGCAGCAGATTGCTGATCCAGAGAACCTGCCGACGATTGATGCGATCAACAATAACCCCAGCAGGCACGCCAAAGAGGACTGCTGGCAGGCTGAACGAGATAATCGCCACGCCGATGAGGGTCGTGGAGCGTGTTACCTCGGCAATCAGCACCAACAGGCCATAATTTGCAGCGTTCTGGATCGTTTGTGAAATCAGTTGCGCCAGCCACAGACGTAAAAAAAAGCGATTCCGCAGCAGGCTGCGATAGCCTACATGCGGCGATACCTCAGTCATGCGTTCCCCAAACTACACCAAATGGTAGGTGACTCAGACCCGCAGGGCTGGGAGCGTCTTCTACCACTAACAAATCGATTGAGATGGTCAACTGGTCACAAAATGGAGGGAGCATGCGGCAATATTACGCCTGCTCTTCATTCTGAGGCCCTGCGGTTTCGGCTGCGTGGCTGAGAATCTGCTTTAAGCGTCGCTCTACCTCGCTGCGCGGCAACAAGACGCGCCGACCACAGCCCTCGCACTTCAGGCCAATATCCGCGCCCAGGCGCACCACCAGCCAATCATAGCTGCCACAGGGGTGCGGCTTGCGCAAGCGAATACGATCATTGAGCGCCAATGGTACAAACTTCATTCTCTTGCCCTTTGTGTCTGTCTCTGCCCTACTGCCCAGGCGCGTGGAACGGCGCTGGCTGGTGTGCCCCCTGCCAGTTCACAGCAAGCCGGTGATACAACCCATGCGTCAAAATATACTGCTCTACAGCTTCTGGTATCTGATAGCGAACAGTGCGGCCACTTGCGACCCGCTCGCGCAGGTCGCTGGAACTGATCGCAATTTGTGGCGCTTCCAGCGGCGTAAGTCGGCTCTTCAGACCGGGTATCGCTTTTTCTAGCTGTGCCAGATAGTCTGGGTCCACTTGATAGCCGGGGCGATGCACGGCAATGAGCTTATCCACCTGCTGAACCACCCCTGCCGGGTCGTGCCAGGTCAGCAGATCATCCAGCATATCCCAGCCGATCACAAACGCGATGGTCGTTTCCGGCCCCCACTGCTCGTGCAGCAGCTTAAGCGTATCGACAGTGAAAGATGGGCCAGGCCGCTCGACATCCACCAGGGATAACGCAAAAGCTGGATTGCCCGCAATCGCCAGTTCCACCATGCGCACGCGCTGAGGCGCGGGGGTAATCGTGTGGTCGCGCTTGTGGGGAGGATCGCCAGCAGGAAGGAAGAAAAGCTGATCGAGGCGCAGCGCCGAGACGACTTCCTGGGCAATAATTAAATGCCCCACATGAATGGGGTCAAAAGTTCCTCCCAGCACCCCAAACTGGCGCTTCGCTGAGCGCGCTGAGGATTGCGCGCTAGACCGGCGAGATTGCACCATGATAAACCATCCCTTCGCCCCAGGCGCTGGCCTTCAGGCCACGCCAGCCACGCCAGGAACCGAAACTTCCCCCGTTGGCAGCGCGCGTTTCACATGAAAGAGGGCAGCAGATAGCACATCCAGCCGATCAGTGGGCACCCAGAAATGCACAGCCAGGGTGAGTTTCTGGTCTGCGGCGCTGCTGATGCGGACCTCTGGCGGCGGGTCTGCCAGAATCCCTTCCACCGTTTTGAGCGCCTCTAGAATTGCCACCTCGCCCTCCGCAGCCGTCTGCTCCTCCTCAGGCAATGTCACCGTCAGCAGGGCGCGCCGCCGCCGATAGGCGGTATTGTTCGTCACAGCAGAGCTAAAAATGATCGCATTGGGAATCAACACCTGCTCGCCTGCGGTCGTTCGCAAGGTTGTCACGCGCATATGAATATCTTCTACCTGGCCCACATATGTATTCACGACAATCTCATCGCCAATACGAAATGGCCGCTCCACCAGCAGATAGACTCCGGCAACCAGATTTTTAAGGATGTCTTGCAGCGCAAAGGTAACGGCCACTGTGACGGCGCCCAGCACCGTGACGGGGATGACCAGTTGCACATCCCAGACTGCCAGGATGATCAGGACGCCGACGCCGAGCGCGCAGAGATAGATAAAGCGGCTGATCAGCACACTCAGGTTAATATCGATCTTCCCGCGCGCCATATTCCGTATAGAGGCGCGCTGCAAGACCCGCCCGACGCTCAGCATCAGCGCCAGCACCAGCAAGGTGAGTCCGATATTACGGGCGAACCCAGGGGCTGCCGCTGCAAGTTGCCCAGCCAACATCTGCTGATAGCCGCCAATCCCCCAGAGGCCGATGATGAGCAAAATGCCCAGACCCAGAAGGCTCAGATAGGCGACGCGCCCAAGCGCCTTCCCCAGGCTATCCCCAGTCCCGACGTGCAGACTCTCGGTGGTCACGCGCTGAAGGCTATGCGCAAAGCGCAGGCAGAGCGCGGCAATCAGCACAGAGCCGCCGAGTTGAACACCAAAGAGATAGGGCTGCGCCTGGATATAGTCGGCAATCCCGGTAAGGATGGGCAGCGGGGCGCTGCCAGCAACCACAAGAGCAACGGTATCGTACACCTGAGTCTTCCCCCTCCGCCGTCATTATATCACAGCCCCACGCTGGCTCCTGGCTGGGCCAGTACGGAAGTTCCTGGTGGGAGAGAGCGCATGAAGCAGATCAAAAGGTCTGGGCAAAGCCATCGGGAAGGATGAAGCGGCGCATCAGGAAATAACGACCGGCCCGGCAGCCAGGCCGGAGAGACACTCCGGCTCGAAAGAGTCGAGCAGATCATGGGCGGCTGGCGAAGCGCCCGGCGGGCAGAGTCCGCAACTTGCCGCCAGCCCGCCCAGCACGCGCCGGGCGGAGAAACCCGCCTCGCGCAACGCCCCAACGCCAGCCGCGTGGTCGCGCTTCGCCAGCCGCGCCCCCTGCGCATCCACCACCAGCGGCACATGCCCAAACGTCGGGATCGCAAAGCCCAGCGCCTCAAAGAGCGCAATTTGCCGGGCAGTAGAACTCAGCAGGTCTGCGCCACGCACCACCTGCGTGATGCCCATCAGCCCATCATCCACTACGACGGCAAACTGATAGGCCGGTATGCCATCGCTGCGCGCAACAATAAAATCACCCACTGCCTCAGCCACATTCTGCGCCACCGGACAAGCCACCAGATCGGTAACCTGGATCAGCCGATCTGGCGCGTGGAAGCGCAGGCTGGGGCGACGCCCGGCGGCCTCGCGCGCCCGACGCTCAGCCGCGCTCAGGGCGCGGCAGGTTCCTGGGTAGCGCGGCCCCTCGTCGCCAGCGCCCTGCGGTGCGCTGGCGGCACGCGCCACCTCTGCTCGGCTGCAATAGCAGGGGTAGACGAGATCAGCCGCGCGCAGGCGCGCCAGATAGGCGTCATAGATCGCCTGGCGCTCGCTTTGCAGGTACGGGCCGAAAGGGCCGCCGCAATCCGGCCCTTCGTCCCAATCCAGGCCGAGCCAGCGCAAATCTTCCAGCATTCGCGCCGTCGCCCCTGGGCGCACGCGAGGCCGGTCCAGGTCTTCCACGCGCAGCACAAACGCCCCGCCCGCCTTGCGCGCGAAGAGCCAGGCCAGCAAAGCCGTGCGCACATTGCCCAGGTGCAGGTCTCCGGTTGGGCTGGGGGCATAGCGCCCACGAATGGATTGTCTCTTCATGGCTACATGAAATATACGCCTGGCGATGGCGCAGCCAGGAGCAATTCGATACGCTTCAGTTTCCCGCTGCTCCCACCGCTCCCGGCGGCAGCGGCGGCCTGCACTGTGGCGACCAGGAACAACCCTCAGACGCCCCGGCAGAGGCAGACAGCAGCGGAGGAATAATGACGCCCCGCTCGCGCAGCAGGCGCGTTGCCAGACACAGCGGCAGCCCAACAACCGTGAGATAACACCCTTCTACCCGCTCGACGGGATGAAAAATCGGATGCTGCACCGCGTAGGCGCCCGCCTTGTCCAGCGGATCACCTGTCGCCACATATGCCTCGATCTCCGCCTCGCTGTAGGCGCGCATCCAGACCGTCGTGCAGAGGCGCCCAGATGTCAACACCTCATCCCGACAATCATAAAGGGCTACACCTGTCGCCACCTGATGCGCCCGTCCACGCAGCAGGCGAAGCATGCGCCTGGCATCGGCGCTGTCCGTCGGCTTGGAGAGCATCTCACCATCCAGAATTACCGTTGTATCGGCGGCCAGAATCAAGCCATCGAACGACGGCTCGCTGGCTGCCACCGCGCGCGCCTTCGCCACCGCCAGCGCCTCGACCAGTTCAGGAAAGCTGCCCTGAAATGCGCTGGCAAAGCCCTCCTCGTCCAGATCGGCAGGCACAATCCTGAACGACAGTTCCAGCCTACCGAGAATCTCGCGTCGGCGAGGCGACCCCGACGCCAGCAATAACGGGCGCATTTGCCCAACAGCTAATAAGTTATCTTGCCTATCCACACGCTCTATCCTGCTGAACATATGACAACGATCAATTTGTTTTACGCCTTGGCTGACAGATACTGATACACCGTTTTGCGATACTCTTCAGGTCTATAGGTCATCCTCGTCACCATCTCAAGCATTTCCTCCCTAGAAACATATTTTATCGCCTCAACTTCTGATTGCTGCAACTTCATCTCGTCAAGGGTGACATCCTTGCAGATCCAAAAGACCTCTACCAGATGGTGATATTCTTCCCAGATCAGCCGCATAATGGGTTCTATTTCATGGTCATAGACCAGTATTCCTATTTCCTCATAGATTTCCCTTTTAAGCGCCATGACAGCCTTTTCCCCAGCCATCGCGTGCCCCATATGGACCTCCCAGCCGCCAGGTAAAAAGGCTTTGGTGTTCACGCGCTTTTGCAGCACATACTCCCCACGCGCATTACACAGATACGCATGCACTCCCAGGTAGTATTGGCCGTCCTGAAGGGACGATCCTTTTGGGGCTACACTTCCGGTTGCGTTGCCGTTTTTGTCAAGGATGTCAAAGAACTCCATCTCCGCACCACCTTTCTTCCTGGTAATTACGCCTGCTTTCTATGCAAAAGAGCAACGGTTTCCACGTGCGCCGTCTGCGGGAACATATCTAGCGGCTGCGCTTGCGCCAACTGATAGGCTGCCGTCGTCTGGCAGAGATAGCGAAGATCGCGCGCCAGCGTGGCCGGGTCACACGACACATAGACCACACGCGGTATCCGCCGCTCCACCAGCGCGTCCAGCACAGGACGCTGGCAGCCCTGGCGCGGCGGGTCCAGCACCAGCCCATCAATTGTCTCTGCCAGCGTCGGCAGGATCAGTTCCGTCTTGCCCTGGATGATCTGCACGTTAGGCGCTTCGCGCACATTCCAGAGCGCGTCGCGCACCGCGCTGGCCGATTCCTCGATGCCGATCACCCACCGCGCGTGAGCGGCCAGCAGCAACGCAAACGTGCCCACGCCGCAATAGGCATCGGCCACCGTCATCTCCGCGCTGATCTCCAGGCCACGCAGGACCAGCGCGGCCATCTGCTCCGCCTGCGCGGTATTCGTCTGAAAGAAGGAACTGGGCCGTATCCGAAATCTCATCCCGGCCAGTTCCTCCTCCATACTCTCCTCGCGCACAGCAAATCCTGCCGCCTCCAACTGCTCGCGCACCTCTGGCGCGGGCGCCGGTTGCAGCAAAAGCTGGCCGGTATGTGCCCCGCAGCGCACCAGCGCCTGCGGGCGCGGCTGCGGCGTCTGCCCAAGCACCTGCAAGGCACGATTGATTGACTCGTGCGCAATCGGGCACTCATTGAGGGGAATGACCCGATGCGACCCGCGCTCCGTCAGGCCCACCTGCCCTTCGCGGTTCACCGAGAAGCGCATGTGGTTGCGATAATTCCAGGGAACCGCGCAGGCCAGCGTCGGCAGCACTTGCGGTTCGGCAAAGCCACCCTCGCCCCGCAGCAGGTCAGCCACCATCTCGCGCTTGATCTCCAACTGCCGGGCGTAGTCAATATGCTGGAACTGACAGCCGCCGCAGACGCCAAAATGCGGGCAGGGCGACTCCACTCGCCAGGGCGAACGTTCCAGCACCTGCGCGATGGAGATGCGCGGCGGGCGACGACGCTGCCGCCTCTTGCGCCTACCCAGCCTCGGCGGCGCCTCCTCCACCGTCACGATCACTCGCTCGCCCGGAATGCCTCCCGGCACGCGCAGTTCCTGGGGCATAGTCTGGTCGGGCGCTTCCTGCCCTGCGCGCTGCCAATTGCGATCTGGCCCGCTCGTATCCATGCCCTCATCAGGCGCGCCTGGGCTATAGGAAGCGCCCGACTCCTCTTCTGGCGGCCTGGCATCTGGCAATCTGGCGATCACCTGCCCAACTGCATCACCCTCGCGCGTGAGGCCGGTCAATTGGACTTCATAAAAGCGTATGTGGGGCCGTTCATCCCTGGGAAAAAGCAAACCACTACCTCTCTCAAGCGAGAACACGCATAGTCGGAGCATGAGAAAAGCTGAACTCCAGGGCTTCATTGTATCACCCAATCCTGAGCCGAAGAAAGAACCACAGCTAGAGGAATGAGGAATAGCGCATATACCTGCAACTCTGGCAACTCTGGCAATTCTTGACAGCGAAAACGCTTGCTCCTCTTGGCGCGCTGAAGCGCGAGGCGCTATAGTGTAGGGAGGACCGATTGCAACCCATCAGGAGGAGAGCAGCATGCCCGGCCAACCCACCTCTTGCGCCCTCAGCTTCAGCGGAGGCAAAGACTCGATGCTCGCGCTGGACCGCGCCATCCGACGCGGCTGGCCTGTAAGGTATCTGGTCAATCTCTACGACGCCGCCAGCGAGCGGGTACGCTTTCATGGCGTGCGCAAAGCACTGATTCAGGCGCAGGCCGACGCGCTGGGCATTCCTGTGCTGCTCGCCCCCACGCAGCCGGAAAACTTTGAGGCAATCTTTCTGGCGACTTTGGACGACCTGCGCTCACGCGGCGTGGACGCGATCATCTTCGGCAACATTCATCTGGCCGATGTGCGCGCCTGGTATGAGGAACGGACCACTAGCAAGGGTCTAACACACCTGGAGCCACTCTGGGGTGAACCCGTTGACACCCTGGCGCGCGAGGTCATTCAGCGTGGCTATCATGCCGTCCTGACCAGCGTGGAACTGGCGCGCGCCAAAGAAACCTGGCTGGGCCAGCCGCTCAGCGAGGCGCTGCTCACCGAGTTTGCCGCAGCGGGCATCGACCTCTGCGGCGAGCGCGGCGAATACCATACCTTCGTCCACAACGGCCCGCTCTTTCGCCATCCCGTGCCCATCCGGCTGGGCGAACAACTCTCCATGCCTGGCTACGCGCTGGTTGATCTCCTGCTGGATGACACGCCTGTGCCCAAAGCATTGCCATAGCCCTCCTGCTCAATAGAAAGGGAACCTCATGCGGCTCGTATCCTTGCTGGCAAGCGCCACCGAGATGATCGCGGCACTGGGCTGCCTCGATCAACTGGTTGGGCGCTCCCACGAATGCGACTATCCAGAAGCGGTGCTGACGCTCCCCGTCGTCAGCCTGGCGCAGATTGATGTTGGCGCCAGCAGCGCCGAGATTGACACCCAGATCAAAGCTCTCAGCCGCGCGGCGCAGCAGGAAGACCCGGCCCTCAAAGCCCTGAGCATCTATCGCATTGATGTCGAGCAATTGCAGCGCTTGCGCCCCGACATCATCTTTACCCAGACGCAGTGCGAGGTCTGCGCCGTCAGCGAGCGCGACGTAACGCGCGCCGTCTCGCAGCTTACCAGCCTTCAGCCGCGCATCATCTCGCTGGCCCCCTATCGGCTGGCCGATGTCTGGGAGGATGTGCTGCGCGTGGGCGCAGCTTTGGATCGCCAGGAGCAGGCAGAGGCATTAGTTGCAGGCTACCAGGCGCGCCTGAACCGGCTGTGCAGCCGCACTGCCGCCCAGCCCAACCATCCGCGCGTCGCCGTCCTGGAATGGCTGGACCCGCCGATGGGCGCCGGGAACTGGACGCCCGAACTGGTCGAGCTTGCGGGCGGCGTCAACCTCTTTGGCGCCGCTGGCGAACACTCGCCCTGGCTGGCCTGGGACGACTTGCTGGCCGCCGATCCCAATGTTCTCATCCTCACCCCCTGCGGCTTCACCCTGGAGCGCACCCGCCAGGACATCCCCTTGCTGGAAGCCCGCCCCGGCTGGTCCAACCTGCGCGCCGTCCGCAGCGGGCGCGTCTTCTCCATCGATGGCAACCAGTATTTCAATCGTTCCGGCCCGCGCCTCGTCGAATCCGCCGAAATCCTGGCAACCCTCCTGTGGGGCAAAGAGATGAGCGAGAATAGCGATCATGCTGGGTGGGAGCAGATCAACCATTCCTAATTATGGTACTTCAGATAATCTTATCCACAACCCTCTTTAGGCTTCCCTTATCCCAGTGATCTCATCAGGTATTATTGACCGCTTATCATATCGTCGAAAGATTGGAATATAGGGCTGGGTAACTGCGTTTGGGCCAGTTGCTCTTTTGTCAGCACTGTTTTCTCTAGTTTTGCAGCATTGAGCATAGCCCCGCTGAGGTTGGCTTTTTTGAGGAGAGCGCCCGTGAGGTCTGCTCCGCTGAAGTTTGCCCCGCTGAGGTTTGCTCTGTTGAGTTTGGTGGGGCTAAGGTGGGCTTCTTTAAAGGTAGCGCTTTGGAGGTCGGCTCCAGTGAAGTTGGCAAGGCGCAGGTCCGCTCCAGTGAAATTGGCTCCCTGAAGATTGGCTCCAGTGAAGTTGGCTCCGCTGAGATTTGCCCCACTGAAGTTGGTTCCCTGGAGGTAGGCTTCTTTGAAGTTCGCTCTAAAGAGGAAGGTTCTGCTCAGATTGGCTTGATGGAGGTCGGCTTGACTAAAATTGATCTGGCGCAAGTCAGCCCCATATAAGCTGACAATATTACTATCTGGGGACTGAGACATCAGCCCTGACTCTCGTAAAAAGGCGAACACATAACTAAGGCGTCTTGGATCTAATTGAAAAAGGATGGTAATCGTTCGTGCTCGCAGGAGAATACGCCCATCGGCATCGACTGGTGATGAACGGAGGTTTCCTGTCACAAGAAGCTCTGACATATGATCCAGGTAGGCTTGAAACAGATCTTCTCGTTGTTTGTCTAACGCGATGTTCTGAGCACTCTGCGTTGTCGCAAGATTGAACAGAAACGCCCCGATGGCTAAGACCGCTGGAACGATGAGCAATTGCATCCAATCCCACAGGGTCTTGCTGGTAAAACCTGCCCACATCCAGTTGAGATAATAAACAGCGAAGATTAGGACACCGATGACAAGCAATCCTAAAACTGTGCTGACAATCCACCAAAAGCGTCGTCTGACTCCCATGCTGCCACTTCCTCTTGGTCCTCAATGTTCGCCTCTTATTAAGAGAAAGCGCCATAATCCGTTCTTAATAAAGGCAGAGTGATGGCACCATCATACAGGCAATGTCAAGCCAAAGATCAGTAAACGCTGCTCAGCCGAGCAGCGGGAGGAGGTGTTGTATTACACCTCATTCCTCCTTCAGCATTCTAACTTACCTTGAGAACCCGCCGTAGCACGATGTGTACGGCTTCATCAGGTTCCACTTGTGTAGTTTTAAATTGGGTATCCCGTCCCGTGAACCGCCTTGATAGTCCACAAAACCGCAGCGGTGGGCGGCCCCCCCATACATGCAGAACACCCCTGCACCACGTATACAATTTTTATTAACATGAGCGCAACAATAAGTCATA
>JBJKSJ010000404.1:0-2468 GCA_046704085.1 Ktedonobacterales bacterium
CGGCGCCGCTGGCTGGCGAGATCTGATCTGGATGACCCGATCCGCGCGCCAGAGCCGCACGGTCTGCTTGCGCTCCACCTCTTTCCCGGCCAGATACCAGTGGTCACGATCCCAGAACAGCCCCAGCGGTTCCACCAGCGCGTCGTAGGGCTGCGTGTTGTAGGGGGAATGATAGCGCACGAAGACCAGCATGCCGTCCAGGACGGCCTGAAGGAAGATGCTGATCACCTGGCTTTCGGCGGATGCCACCGAGGGCGCAGGCGCGGCTGTCAGTGGCGTTGGCGCCGCAGGTTCGGGATGAAAGATGTCGTGGGGAAGCTGCTCAAAGCCGATCAGCTTCTCAGCTTTTGCCAGCATGGCGCGCAGGCGGTCGGGCAGCGCGGCCAGCAGTTTCTTCTCGGCCAGTTCGCGCTCGGCTGGGAACGGCGTGGCCTGAAGGCTGCGCTGAAGTGTCAGCCCGACCAGCAGCGCGATGGCCTCGCCCTGCGTAAACATCAGCGGCGGCAGAAAATACCCCTCCAGCAGCCGAAAGCCGCCCTCGCGCCCACGTTCGGCATAGACCGGCACCCCCAGGGCGCTTAACACCTCCACATCGCGGTAGATAGTGCGCGTTGACACGGCAAAATGGCGTGCCAGCGCGGACGCCGAAACCATCTGCCCGCTGCGCAAAAAGAGCAAGATGCCCAGGATGCGGTCGAAGCGCTGCATAACTTCCACGACGATCCTTTCAGGATATATGACACACAGGTGACAGATATGCCCTGGTATCCTATCTCTAGATTCCTCGTGGGATCAAGCTCAGAGTGCAGACGCAAAATATGACAGAGGTGTTTTCTTCGCAATGGCAGTTAAGCAGTCCACTCCTAATACTCCCGCAGCAGCGCCCGCAGGTGAACATGGACGGCCACGCTGGGGCGCGCTCTGGCGCAACCCCGATTTTATGAAGTTCTGGACCGGAGAGACGATCTCCTTATTTGGGACGCAGGTCACGCTGCTGGCCCTGCCGCTGACCGCCGTTCTGGCGCTCAACGCCACGTCCGAGCAGCTTGGAATGCTGCGCTTCCTGGAAAACGCGCCCTATCTGGTCTTCCCCCTGCTCTTTGGCGCCTGGGTGGACCGGCGGCGCCGCCGTCCCTTGATGATCGTGGCGAACGCCGCGCGGGCGGTCTTGATCGGCCTGATTCCGCTGCTCGCCGTCTTGCACGGCTTGCGCCTGCTCCCGCTCGCCATCATCGCGTTCTCTGTGGGCGTCTTCACCGTGCTGTTTGAGGTCTGCTGGATCGCCTTTGTGCCCGGCGTCGTCTCGAAGGAGCATCTGATCGAGGCCAACAGCAAGGTGGCGACCAGTTCTGCCGCTGCCGAGGTTGGCGGGCCAGGACTGGGCGGCGCGCTGGTGCAACTGCTTACCGCGCCCATCGCCCTGCTGGCCGATAGCCTGTCCTATGTCGTCTCGGTGATCTCGCTGCTGCTCATCCGGCGGCCAGAACCAACCCCGGCGCGCCAGCCGCAGTCCCGGCTGCTCCAGGAGATCGGCGAAGGCATGCGGTTTTTGTTCGGCCACGTCTATCTCCGCATCCTGGCTATCGAGGCGGGCGCCTGGAACTTCTGCTTCGCGCTGCTGGAAACCATCTTCCTGCTGTATACGGTGCGCCAGCTTGGCTTCAGCCCTGGGCTGCTCGGCCTGGTCTATGCGGTGGGCGCGGTGGGTGGTCTGCTTGGCGCGGCCATAGCCAGCGCGCTGGCGCGGCGCTTCCGGTTGGGCTTTGTCCTCTGCGGCACGTTCACGCTGGGCAGCCTGCCCTGGCTGCTGATCCCGGCAACGACTGGCCCGCAGACGCTGGTGGCCGCCGTCTTTATCGCCGTCTTCTTCCTGGTGCGCACGGCGCTGGGCATCTGGCAGGTCTTGACGATCAGTTTGCGCCAGGCGGTGACGCCCAATCGGATGCTGGGGCGGGCCAGCGCCAGCCTGCGGATGGTCTCCTTTGGGGCGGGTACGCTTGGCCCGCTCGCCGCTGGCGTCCTGGGCGCGGTCATCGGATTGCGCGCCAGCCTCTGGGTGGCCGCAATCGGCTTTCTGATCGCGCTGGCGGCCATTTTCTTCTCACCCCTCCCCAGCCTGCGCGCTATGCCCGCGCCAACCCAGGAGGAGTAGATTGACAACGCGTGCCCGTGAAGCACAAACGAGACGGCGCCGAGCATCACACATTGAGACGCGACAGGATTTCCGCGCATCTGAGGATGCCGCGCGGGTTCAGGCTCTCCAGGTCAAGCCTCACCATGTCCCACGCGGTAAGCACACTTTTTACCAAGCCCCAGCCGCGTATGCGCGCCCGGTCCATGTCCAGTTCCTCGCTCAGTTGCGCGACGCGGCGGGCCAGCATCTGCTCCAGGTCGGGCACCTCAATGATGCCAGGCATAGGGTTATAGAACAAGGCTCCCACCTCATAGCCCGGATCACCCACCACGCC
>JBJKSJ010000405.1:0-20502 GCA_046704085.1 Ktedonobacterales bacterium
GGGCTGACGAGGTAGGCGCCAGGGACATTCACGGAGGCAGTGCTTGCCAGATCATCTTTGGCAACCCAACCAATCGTGGGGATGGTTAAAATAGTTTCTGCGCCAGCGCGCTGGTTTGCCCGGATGAACTGGTCGGCGACGCCTGAAGGTTGGCGGTCGGCTGGCGAGGTGTGGCCGTAGTTGCCGTTCTCGAAGTAGTAGTCGCTCCCTGCGTTATAGGCGTTGCCTAGCTTCCAATTATAGCGGCTGACACCTTCGCCGCCCCAACGGTTGATGGTGGGGCGCAGGTCTGCTAGATAGTCAGTGCCAGGAGTAAAGTTTACGCCGTAGATATAGGGACTGATGGCTGGGCCACGCTTGCTGATGTCAACAGTCATTTCCAGCGGCTGGGCGGTGACAGTAACCGTAGAAGCATCGGCCAGGGTTGGGCCATCCATCGAATGGATCCGTCCGACGCTTACTATATATTGCTTGCCAGTTTTCATGGAATTGGGTACAAGCAAACTGACGCTCTTATTGGTGTCGTGGTATTGGGCGCTGGCCGGCTGGACTGCGCGCAAATAGCTGTCGTCCTCCAGACTGCTGATCTGGTAGAAATGAAGGGATTGGACATCCTCCAGGCGCATCTGGCGATCAAAAAAGAGCAGGACAGCGTTGAGGTCGGGCGCGTCGCCGGAGAGGAGGACCGGCTCGTTGGGGTCGGGGAGATGGACCAGACGCAGATCGGCCAGGAAGACATCAGGCTGTATAGAGCCGGAGCCGTCGCGGATAATGATGCCGCCAATGGTACTATCGGCGCTCTGCAAGGCTGCTAGCGGGATACGGACGAGGCGCCATTGGTTGAGTTGGACGAAGCCGCCCTGGATGTAGGCATTGATTGAAGGTTCGTTCAGTAGCGTATAGGTCTGGTCAGATGTGCCTGCCAGGAGTTGTTGCCCGCCGACGGAGCCGCCGTTGACCCAGAATTGAAAGAAGCCAAAACCAGTGGTCTGGATGCGGGCATGGCTCAAATAGAGGCCGCTGAAGTTGTCTGGGGTGAATTTGATGACGGGCGAGCCGTCGGTGAAAGCGGGAGAAGAAACAACAGGGTATTTGCCCGGCCAGGACCAATCATTCCAGCCCTGGCTGAGCCGTCCTGAGAAGATCACGATATCATCAGGGGTGGTTATTGGCCCCTGAATGCTGAGTGGGGGTTGGCGCCGCCTGGCGCCCAATAGGAAGCTGCCAAGAATATCTGGGCCTTGCTGCTGGAGCAGGTGTTTGAGTTCCAGGATGCCGAGCGAGGAGGCAACCACCAGACCGCCTGCTGCCGACCCGGCGATGAGGAGCTTGCGCCGGGAGAGGCGCTGACCAGGCTGGCGTGAGTCAGGGGGCTGGTCTGGTGGTTGCTCTGAATCGGCTGCCTGGAATTGATCTGCGACTGTCTCTGATTTGCTGGTTTCATTGGCTAGATGTCTCTGTTGTTCAGAAGATTCTTGATCCATTGTGTTTACACCTGCAAGATTGCGCTTTTGTATCTGGCATTACCAGCCCAGGCCGGGAATATCAGGGAGTGGGCAGCTAGAGACCGCAGCCAACCTTCAGATGCAGAAGCTGGCGACTGAGCAAGCTGACCGATTGACTCGTATTATATCATACTCGCTTTCCTCCAAAGTTCTCTTGCTACCATGATGGGCTAGTTCTTGGAATGGATGGGGACACTGATCTAGAAGGGCTTGTCCTGGCTGGTTGAGAAGATGCTTGACGGGATGGCATAAAGGCCGTACATTACGGATATGTAGATAGCTCAATAGTTTTATTGAAAACTATTGAGCTATCTCGCAAGCTGTGCAGGCAAGCCAGAGAATGAGAGGGAGAGCCTATGGCAGAAGTGGTTGATTATTTTTTTCCTCCTACCTGACTGCCCAGGAGCGGCGCCGCCGCGCTGCGCTTCGGGATGGATTGGCGCATGGAAGTCAGATAGCGCCACGCGACCCGAAGCCAGGCGAGCCGGTGACGCTGCTGCTCAGTGCGAATGCGCACCTGCCCATCGAGCGGGTGGCGGTCTATTATACCATTGATGGCACGGAGCCTTCGGGCGCCCTGGGGGTCTCGGCGTCTGCTGAGGTTGTGCTGGCTGAGCCTGGCGAGATGGAACGCGATGCTGCGCTGGGCTTGTCGATGCAGCATTGGCGGGCGGTGATTCCCGGCCAGCCTGAAGGCACACTGGTGCGCTATCGCGCGGATGGTTGGAGTATGCAGGATGCAGAGGCGCATTGGTATGCCGATGCCGTAGACCCGGTGGGAATGCCGCCTGAGTATGGGCGTGTCTTTGCTTATAACGTGGATCGCTGCCAGTCGCCCGCGTGGCTGGATGATGCTGTGATCTATCAAATTTTTGTGGATCGTTTTAGCACCGCCAGCAATGAAGTCCCGCTGCGCGACCCAGGAAGCATTACCGGCTTTTTTGGTGGCACGCTGCGCGGGGTGCTGGAGAAGTTGGAATATGTTCAGGCGCTGGGGGCGAATTGTATCTGGCTTTCGCCTCTTTTTGAGAGTCCCAGCCATCATGGCTATAACCCTTCGGATTATTATCAGGTGGCTGAGCGTTTTGGCGACAACGAGACGCTGCGCCAGTTGATCGCCGCCGCGCACGAACGTGGGCTACGGGTGGTGCTGGATTTTGTGGCAAACCATACGTCGGATGAGCATCCGCTGTTTCGTGAGGGGCGCGCGCATCCACAGAGCCAGGCGGCGCGCTGGTATTCCTTTGGTGATTGGCCGCCCAACGGCTATCGCACCTACGCGCTGGTGCGCAGTATGCCTGAACTGGCGACGGAGCATGCGGAGGTGCAACGCTATCTGGTTGATGCTGCGCTGCACTGGTTGGGGCATTTTGGCGCCGATGGCCTGCGGCTGGATTATGTGCCTGGTCCATCGCATGCCTTCTGGGCGATCTTCCAGCGAGAGGTAAAGTGCCATTTTCCGGAGGCGCTGACGGTGGGGGAGATTACTGAGACGCTGCCGGAGATTGCGACCTATGCCGGACGGATGGATGCCTTCATGGATTTTCCGCTGACCGAGTTGCTGCGCCGGGTTTTTGCCCGAAGAGGTGCGCCGCTGGCAGACCTGCTGGCGTACCTGGACCAGCGTATTCCTGAACTGCCTCTTGGGATGGCGCGCGCGACCCTGTTGGATAATCACGATATGCACCGCTTCCTCTGGCTGGCGGGGGGCGATGTGAAGCGTCTCAAGCTGGCGGCGCTCTGTCAGATGACGCTGGAGGGGACGCCTATTGTGTATTATGGCACCGAGGTGGGGCTGTCACAGTATAATGATGCGCATCAGGAAAACGCATACGCGCGCGCTCCAATGATTTGGGATGGGTATCAAGATCAGACGCTGCTTTCCTACTATCGCCGGTTGATCACCTTGCGCGCAGCCCATCCTGCATTGCGGTGTGGCGCCAGGATGCGGCTGCCTGTGGAGGCGCCTGGCGCGTCGGTGGCGGTGCAGGAGCAGGTGGGCGCTTATCTGCGCTGGATGGATGGCAGGTATATGGTGGTGGTGTTGAATAATGCCGAGGAGCCGGTTACGATACGGGCGCATCTGGCCGAAACGCTGGCCAGGTTCCAGCTTGATGGCGCTGGTGTCACTGTTTTGTATGATGCGCTGGCGCCGGGTAGCCCACCGGAGTTCTGGCTGGTAGATGGAGTAGTGGAGCTAGAGCTACCGGCGTTGGGGGGAGCGTTGCTCGCACAGAAATAGCCTCAGGTCAGACGACGAGCCAGGTAGCAGCGAACTGCCCTGCTGCTCGCTCGCTCTTCTGTTGTTTTGCCGTCGGACTCACCCACCATCAGGGAGACTGAACAACGCTCACACTGAAAAGGGAAAATTGGCCTGTTAGACAGTTGATAACCAGACTGTTTTTGGCTATACTTTCTTTGATGCCAGTTGTTGTTGACGGATAAGAGTAACGTTACCGGGATTGTGGATCGCCTGGAGCGCGCCTTGCTGGCACAACGGGCGCCTGCCCTCAGTGGGCGGCTTTGCGGCGCAGGCGAAGCTGGGCACGGCTCTGCCGAATACCTCGTCTCTGTCGGCGCTGTGGACGCCTGTGGCGCATCTGCGCTCTCGCGCTTCCGCTTTCGTGGGCGTCAGATAACGCTGGTTGTGCTGCTGGCATTTTCAGTCGTTTCCGATCTTGCTGGCGCTGCTGGCCTATTATCTGCTGTTGCAGGCGCTGGGCGTCATTAATACGCTTGAAGGCTGGCGGTAGTCTACGCGGCAGGCGCAGTGGTTTTTAGCTGCTGGAATATGAAAGGAATTTTTGATACACTACCTGTGGAACTGGAGCAGGTGGCATTGGTGGACAGGCCCATCCATACTCAGCCATTCTTGCGCGTGACGCTCCCACTGGCCGGTCCGGTGTTGGCAACATAGGCACTCTTCATCTTCATTGGGGGCTGGAATGTGTTCGCGTTGGCAAGTATTCTGTTGAACTCGAATGGACTGGGTGGGGAGAGCCTGGGCACGAATATCACCTTTCCTCCTGGTATCTATGCCCTGCAAAATGATTACCGTATACCCTGGGGTTATTTCGCGGCAGCCTCGGTCATGGGTTGCCATTCCGATCATGCTGATCTTCTTCTGGTTGCAGCGGTACTTCAAATCTGGCCTGACAATTGGCAGCGTCAAAGGTTAATCAAGGGGGTGTCTGATGTCATCAGTGAGTTTCGAGCATGTCTCCAAGCGGTTCAACAAGGTGGAAGTCGTCCACGACATCACCTTCCAGGTGCGCGACCGCGAGTTTCTGGTGCTGGTGGGGCCGTCCGGCTGTGGCAAGACCACCTGCCTGCGGATGATGGCCGGGCTGGAAGAGGCCAGCGACGGCTTGATCCGGATCGGCGACAAGGTGGTCAACAATCTGCCGCCCAAGGACCGCGACATTGCGATGGTTTTCCAGAACTACGCGCTCTACCCGCACATGAACGTCTACGACAACATGGCATTTGGCCTGAAGCTGCGCGGCACCCCCAAGGCCGAGATTGCCCGGCGGGTAGGGGAGGCCGCCGACATCCTGGGGCTGGGGTCGTATCTCAAGCGCAAGCCCAAGGAGCTTTCCGGTGGCCAACGGCAGCGGGTGGCCCTGGGCCGGGCGATTGTGCGTAGTCCGCAGGTGTTTCTGATGGATGAACCCTTGAGCAATCTGGATGCCAAGCTGCGGGTGCAGATGCGGGCGGAGATTGCGCGCTTGCATCAGCGGGTCGAGACGACCTTTGTGTATGTGACCCATGACCAGACGGAAGCCATGACGATGGGCAGTCGCATTGCCGTCTTGAATGGCGGCCAGATTCAGCAGTTGGGGGCGCCGCGCGACCTGTATGATTACCCGGCCAACAAGTTTGTGGCCGGCTTCATTGGCAGCCCGGCAATGAACTTCTTTGAGGGGGCGAAGCTGGAGCAGAATGGCGGGCTGACTCTGCATCTGGCCGAAGGGGTGGCGCTGCGCGTGCCGGAGGCCATTGCCGCGCGGGCCGAAGCGTATATCGGCAAGCCGGTCATATTGGGCATCCGGCCCGAGCATCTGGAAGATGGGCAGACGGCGCGCCAGCGGTTGGGGCCGGAGAGCGTGGCCCATATGGCGGGGCAGAGTGTGCCGGTGAAGGTGGATGTGGTGGAGAACCTGGGCAATGAGCAGATGGTCTATGGACTGCTGGCGGGCAAGCAGATTGTGGCGCGGGTAGATGCGCGGGCGGTCATCCGGCCAGGGGATGAGATCGCGTTATTTGTCGAGATGGAGCGGGCGCACTTGTTTGATCCTGCCGATGAGCATTGCATCACTTCGCGCCCGCCAGAACCCCTCCTGGAGCCGTCCCTGGAATCGGGCGTGGCAGAGCTTTCTAGCGAGATGGTCGAGGAGTCTAGGGTCGTGGAGGAAGTGGAGACGGTGGAGGTGGATAAAACGACTGAGCAGGTAGAGGTGAAACAGGTGGAGAAGGAAATGTAGGTCTAGGGGAGCATTTCTCAGATAAGAGCAGAGATGCTGGTATGACGACTCATACCAGCATCTCTGTTTTTTTCGTTTCTGCGATGGCAGGCTCCGTGCTAGAATGACTGGAAGAACGTCAGGGGAGGTGCGAGATGTGGTGCAAAGGGTTTATGCAGAGCAGGAGCGCCAGGCTATGAAGATTGTCACGATTGATCAGATGCGCGAACTGGAGACGAGGGCGGAACGCGAATTGGGTCTGTCGTCGCGTGTGTTGATGGAAAACGCCGGGCTCAGCGCCGCCGATCTGTTTCGTCAATGGGCTGGCGATCTTGACGGGAAACATATCGTTTTGCTCATTGGACCGGGGAATAACGGTGGTGATGGACTGGTCATTGCGCGGCATCTGAAAAGCTGGGGCGCGCGGATCACACTCTACCTCTGGAAAGAGGGGCAGATAGTGCTGGGGGGCGAGGGTGGCCTGTCGATCCCTGTCAGAGAAGATCTGAAGCATCTGCGTGTGGCGCTGGCCTCTGCTGATTTTGTGTTGGATGCTATTCTGGGCACGGGGCGCTCGCGTCCGCTGGACGTAACGATGCGCGCGGCGCTGGCAATGGCGCGCGATGAGCGCAAGCGTCGCGCTGGCCTGCGCGTGGTAGCCATAGACCTGCCCACCGGGGTAAATGCGGATACAGGTGAGGCCGATGAGGGGGCTATTCCGGCTGATCTGACGATCACATTGGCGAATCCTAAGCTGGGCCTCTTTTTCTTTCCTGGAGCAGAGTTGGTAGGCGATCTCGTGGTGGGGAGCATTGGCCTGCCAGCCGGGATGGATGAGGCCATTCGTCTGGAGATGCTGACGGATGCGCTGGTCCGCGAGGAGTTGCCGCTGCGTCCGTTGGAGAGCAATAAGGGGACGTTTGGTAAGGTGATGGTGCTGGCTGGCTCGCCACCCTATCCTGGCTCGGCGTATCTGGCGGCAACCGCCGCTGGCCGGGTTGGCGCTGGCTTGATTACGCTGGCGGTTGGGCCGGAGTTAGCGCCGATTTATAGTGTCAAGCTCTCTGAAGTGACGTTTGCCCTCTTACCCGATGAGCGGGCGGCACCTGAAGAGCGCGCAGCCGCTTTGCTTGGGGCGCTGGAGGGGTATCGCGCGCTGGTGATGGGGCCGGGGCTGGGACGCAGCGAGGCGACGCGCGCATTTTTGCTGAAGGTGCTAGAGGGCGTGCGTGCGATGGCGGATGCTGAGCGCCCCCGGCTTGTGATTGATGCTGATGGGCTGAATAATCTTTCGACGCTTGAGCATTGGTGGGAACATTTGCCAGCGGAGAGTGTCCTGACACCGCATCCGGGCGAGATGCGGCGGCTCTGCGGTGGGCAAGATGTCTCTGGGGGCGGGCCAGATCGCCTGGAGATTGCTCAGACCAAAGCGCGGGCATGGGGACAAATAGTGGTGTTGAAAGGAGCCTGCACTATTATTGCGGCTCCCGATGGCCGCGCGCGCATAAACTGGCGCGGGAATCCGGCCCTGGCGACAGCCGGAACTGGCGATGTGCTGGCGGGGACGATTGCTGGTCTGCTGGCGCAGGGGATGGCGCCCTATGCAGCGGCTTCGGCTGGAGTCTTTCTGCATAGTCGCGCTGGGGCTATTGCTTGTGAGACGCTGGGTGACGCGGGGCTGCTGGCGGGCGATCTGTTACCGCTGCTGCCTGTGGCGCGCAAGCAGATTGGCGGCACCGCCAGGCGCTTGTAGCGCCACACGATGATCGAGGCTGTCTTCCACTGCAATGCTGACGAAAACCTGTTGCCGGGTGGTGGTATCTTCGGCGCCAACGATATGATCTCCAGCGCCCCAATCAGGGGTGATGGTGAGTGCAGCGGTAAAAGCGCCTTGATCGTCGCTGTCAACTGCCTGGCGCAACCCCTTACTATCAACGGCTGGTTCTCCATCCAGGAGCAGGGCAACAATAATGTAGCGCGAGAAGTTGGCGCCCTGGAGCGTGATCACGCTGCCCACTTTATAGGGGCCGTTACTGATGGTGAGGCTGGGCTGAGGGGGGGTGGCTGGGAGAAAGGGCAGGAGATGGAAGCCGCCGAGCCAGAGGCTCAGTGTGAGCAGGAGGACGCCGAGCAACGCCGCCAGCGTCAGATTGGTGAGTAGCTTGATGCGACGTGGCGCGGCTTGCCGTTGGGGATGGCGAAGGACGCTGTTGGCGTTAGAAACTCCGCTGGTCTGAACAAGCTTTTCTTGTGAGTGCTGCATTACATCAATCCCTGTCTCACCGCTGTGGGCAGCGGAGCATCAAAATGTTGCGCCCAAGAGTAGCAGGGTTATCTGCAAAATGCAAGGGGGAAGCCTGGGTGAGAGAAGGGCAGTTTTCTTTGATCTCATCCGGCGTGGCGGAAACCAGCTTCTTTCATGGTCAGGGCTGTCCCTTCGCGGCGCAGGCCGACGTTGATCACTTCGCCCACGAGGATGGTCGAATCGCCAGCGGGCACGCTGGCGGTGACGCGGCACTCAACCCAGCCGAGTGCGTCGTGCAGTAAGGGGCTGCCGGTCTCGCCAGGGTCATAGGCCAGCCCTTTGAGCTTATCGGGGACTTTGAATGCGGTTTTACCCAGGGCGCCCGCCAGTTCGCGCTGGCCGCTCTCATAGATATTCACCGCGAAATGCTGCGAGCGTTGAATCATGCCCAGCGACTTGGAATCATTCTCGACGGAAACCATCAGCATGGGCGGGTCAAACGATGCCTGGGAAAGCCAGTTAGCGGTGAAGGCATTCACCTCGCCGCCATCGGCGCAAGAAACGGCATACAGTCCGTAAGTAAACATGCGGAGAACCTGTTTTTTGGTTGCTTCATCCATCAGCTTATGCCTCTTTATCTCGAGCGGTATCTTTACTCAGGGGGCTTGAAGAAGAGATTTCCCCTGGAAAGTAGCCGAGATGTTCTCAGCTACCCTCCATCTTCCCACGCTGTATGATGGTCTGATAGCATCGGGCGTGTCAAGAGAGGCTGCTGTGCCGAGGCGCTGCTGGTGCATGGCACAGGCAAGAGTGAGATGCTATAATACTGCCAGGGCATGAGAGTCACTCTTACATATCCTGCCGAGCAAGGTGCTGCTCTACCTTGGTTGAGGAGGTTTGCATTATGAGCAGTGAAATCAAATCGGGTAAAGGCCAGCCACTACCAATCATGCAGGCCAGGTCGCCTGCCGAGTATATCCCTGGCGACCAGGAACTGCCGGTTGCTATTACCAGCTTGCGCGAGATGATTACCTGGGCGCAAAATTGGGCGCGCTCGCGCTCGATCTGGCCGCTGGGTTATGGCCTGGCGTGCTGCGCTATTGAAATGATGGCGGCGGCGCAGGCGCATTATGATCTTTCACGCTTTGGCTATGAGGTCTTCCGCTCCAGTCCGCGTCAGGCCGATCTGATGATTGTGGCGGGCACAGTCTCGAATAAGATGGGGCCGCGCCTCAGGCGCCTGTGGGAGCAGATGCCTGATCCGAAGTGGGTACTGAGCATGGGGCAATGCGCCAACTCTGGCGGCGAGTTTTATGACTCGTATTACACCGTCCAGGGTGTGGATACGATTGTTCCGGTTGATATTTATGTCCCCGGCTGCCCGCCCCGGCCAGAGGCGCTGGTCGAAGGCATTTTGAAGCTGAGGGAGAAGATCGAGAAACAGGGTCTCAAACTCAAGGGTGAAGAATAGGGAGCATCGCTCATGCGCGGAGTCTTTACTGGGCTGGGCTTGACGCTCAGCCATTTGTTCCGACCAAAGGTGACGCGGCTCTATCCGTATGAGAAGCGGAAGCTGCCGGAGCGTAGTCGTGGCCTGATTGAGTTGATTCAGGAAGAGGGCCAGGATACCCCGTTTAACTTGAGGTGCGAGGCGTGCCTGCTGTGTGAGAAGGCGTGCCCCCCACGTGCTATTACGATTGAATACAAGCCTACCCATCGTTTTCGCCAGCGGCCTTACTTCTCGCCAACGTCTATCGCTGGCTACTATACGCCGCGTATCTCTGAGTATGCGACCAATTATCCGCATAAGCCGGTGCCGCCGGTAGTTGCCATGCCGACGAGCCTGGAATTGGAGCCAGAGACCGATCTCACCAAAGTGGATGAGATTCTGGACCGATCCTCATTGGACGCCTACGATCTCGGCGGTATTATTGATCTGGTGATCGATGCCTATGGTTATCTGCCTCTGGCGGCGGCGCAGCGTATCGTGCAGGTACGCGGCGTGGACCTGAGCGATATTTTTGGCATTGCAACGATGAGTCCAAAGTTCAAGCCTGCCCCACTGGCGAAAGGGATACGTCGCAACGACCAGATGGAACACGGCCCCTCGTCGGCGACTCGTGGGAAGTTTGGAGAAATTAACCACAGGAGGGGACCGAGTGCCTGAGCTAGAGTATCAGCTTTTGCCGCAGCCTGGCGCGCCTGCCAAGCGGACGCTGGAGGCGTATCGCCGGGCAGGAGGATACCAGGCGCTGGAGCGCGCGCTCCAGCAGTTCTCCCGCGAACAGGTCATTCAGCAGATCAAAGATAGCAAACTGCGTGGGCGAGGCGGCGCAGGCGTGCCCGTTGCTGATAAGTGGCTCATTGCCCATGATGAGACCGAGGAGCCGAAATACGTTATCTGCAACGCCTACGACGCTGATATGACTTCGCGTATCAGTCGCACCATGCTGGAGCAGAATCCGCATCAGGTGATTGAGGGCATCGCGCTGGCCGCCTATGCCGTCGGCGCGCAGGATGCCTATCTGTTTACCCGCAGCGGCTATACCGAAGGCATTGCGGCGATGCAGGAGGCGCTGCGCGAGGCGCTGGAGGCACGCACGATTGGCCGCGATGTGTTGGGCAGTGACTTCACCTGTTCGATTACCCTGGTGGCGGTTGATGTCGGCTTTATGGGCGGCGAAGAGACGACCTTGATCGAGATCATCAAGGGCAGGCGCGCGATGCCCCAGCAGCGCCCGCCGTATCCGGCGATTTTCGGTTTGTGGGATAAGCCGACGGTGATCAATAATCTGGAGACACTGCTCAATGTGCCTGTGATTCTGCAACGTGGCCCGGAAGCGTTTCGCCGTGTGGGAACCGAGCTGAGTCCTGGTACGAAGCTCTTCACGGTCTATGGGCCAGGCGCAGATGGACAGCCCCGGTTGATCGAGGCACCGCTGGGCACGACGGTCCGCCAGGCGCTGCGCCAGATAGGCGTAATCCTGAATGATAGCGCGGCGCGCGGCGTGGTGGTGGGTGGCCCGGAGGGTGGTGTCCTGCCGCCGAGCCTCTACGATACGCCGCTGGATTTCGAGTCGCTTGAGCAGGTGGGTACGATTGTTGGGTCCGGGACGATTGAAGTTCTGCCAGCGAATACCTGCATGGTGGCATGGGCTTACGAGCGCAGTAAGTATCTCACTGGTGAGTCGTGTGGCAAATGCGTGCCCTGCCGTCTGGGGATGAAGCGGATTACAGGCACGCTGGAGAGCATCATTAGCGACCTGGGCGCGATGGATGATTTGACGGTGCTGGAAGAGTTTGCGCGCTATGTACCCGATGGGTCGCTGTGTGGCTTTGGCATCCACGCGCCCAACGCGGTGACGACTGCGATGCGTTATTTTAGCGAGGATTTCCGGGCGCATATTCAAGATCAGCGTTGCCCAACGGGCGCCTGCGTGCCATTGCGCGTGCATCGGTTTGTCAAAAAGCATGTCCTGTGAGGGGTGGGGATACAGACCCTCTGGAGGAACTTATGGCTATTCAGATTAAAAATATCGCCTCTGCACAGGCGCAGCCTTTCGAGCGCAATGAGGTGGGCCAGCCCACCTTTACACTCAGCATTGACGGCAAAACAGTACGCGCCTACGAAGGGCAGACGATCCTGAGCGTGGCCGTTGAGAACGGCATCAGCGATATTCCGACGCTCTGCGATGATGAGAAGCTGGAGCCGACTTCGGCCTGTCGGATGTGTCTGGTGGAGATTGAAGGTTCAGATCGGCCTTTGCCGTCGTGCAATACGCCAGCGGCGCCTGGGATGGTCGTGAAGACGCGCTCCGACAAGCTGGTGCATATCCGGCGGACGAATCTGGAGATGATGCTTTCCGATCACAACGCCTACTGCCAGCCGCCGTGCCAGATTGGCTGCCCGACGCATATCGATATTCCCGGCTATCTCGAACTGATCGCCAGGGGCGAGAACCGCGAGGCGGCGCGCTTGGTGACAGAGGTGCTGCCATTTCCGTACATCCTGGGCCTGGTCTGCCCGCATCCGTGCCAGGATGTGTGTCGGCGCGGTCTGGTGGAAGAAGAGATTGCTATCTGCCGCATGCACGGCTTTGCGGCAGAGGAGGTGATCGAAGACCCGCCCACGCCCTGGCCGATGGAAGCGCCTACTGGCAAGCGTATTGCGGTGGTGGGCGCTGGCCCGGCGGGCTTGACCTGCGCGTACTATCTGGCGCTCAAAGGCCACTCGGTCAAGGTCTTCGATATGATGCCCCAGGCTGGCGGCATGCTGCGCTATGGCATTCCAGAATACCGGCTCGAAAAGAACATGGTGGATAAAGAACTGGAGAGCGTCTGGCGGCTGGGTGTCGAGTTCCAGGGGAACGTGAAGCTGGGCGAAGACTTTACCATCGATGACCTCTTTGCCCAGGGCTTTGAAGCAGTGTATCTGGGCATTGGCGTCTGGACCAGCAACGAGCTTGGCCTGAAAGGCGAAGACCTGCCGGGCTTTGTGAACGCGATCACCTACCTGCGCGAGAAGACGCTGGGTATGCCGGTGCCAGTGGATGACTCAAAAGAGGTGGTCGTGGTCGGCGGCGGCTTTACCGCCTTCGACTGCACGCGCACGTCGCTGCGGCTGGGCGCGAAGGTGCATACGGTCTATCGCCGGGGCATCAAAGAGATCGGCGCGACGCCTGAAGAGCGCGAAGATGGCGAAAACGAAGGCACCGACATGATCTTCCTGGCGAGCCAGACGCGCATCATCGAAAAAGATGGCCGCGTGGCAGGCATCGAGTTTGTGCGCAATAAGCTGGGCGAGCCTGATGAGAAGGGCCGCCGCCGCCCGGTGCCCATCGAAGGCTCGGAATTCACGATCAACTGCGATACGATCATTCCGGCCATCGGCCAGGCGCTCGATACAGCGGTCTTGAAGAATGAGCCGGGCGTGGCTGTCACCAAGCGCCGCACCATCGAAACCGATCCGTATAACTTTATGACGGGGCGCAAGGGCGTCTTCGCGGGCGGCGACGCGGTGATCGGCGCGTCAACGGTGATTGAGTGCGTAGCGCAGGGGAAGCTGGCTTCGCGCACGATTGATGCCTACCTGCGCGGCGAAGATATGACCGAGATCTCGCGGCGCATCGAGGTGGAGGAGCGCCATCCTGACCTGATCGATATTGTGCCCTACAAGCCGGTTGAGCCACAGGTGAAGATGCCGATGCTGCCCTATGAGGAGCGCAAGCGCAACTTCCGGCTGATCGAGGCGGGCTACCTTCAGGAGCAGGCGCAGCGCGAGTCGGCGCGCTGTTTGCAGTGCGCCTGCCCGGCGGCTGGGCAGTGCGATCTGCAAAAGTTCAGCATCGAGTATGGCCTCTCGGATAACCGCTTCCATGATGGCGAGGCGTATGATTATCACGATTATGAAGTCGATGTTTCGCACAGCTTCATTTTGCGTGATCCGAATAAGTGCATTAACTGCACGCAATGTGTGCGCGTTTGCCACGATGTGATCGGCCCGAATTGCTATGGGATGTTTGGCAAGGGTTTCGATACGATTGTCTCGACGCCGTTCAATGTCTCGCTGCATGATACCGATTGTGTCTCCTGCGGCGCGTGCGTGCAGGTCTGCCCAACTGGCTCGCTGATGATGGCCGAGCGCGAACTGGTGAAGTACGATTTCGCGCTGGACCGCTGCATCTTCTGCGGTGACTGCGTGGAGGTCTGCCCGCATGGGGCGCTGGGCGAGACGCCGAACTTCGAGTTGTCGTTCTACAACCGCTTTGGTCCAGGCATCAACCTGCATATGGATGATCTGGCGAATGCGCCCAATTATCTGGTGCGCCAGCGGGTGCCGCGCAAGCCAGAGGATGGGCCGCTGGGGCCGGAGCCGCTGGTGCGCCCGCTGCCTGCGCGGCGCATCCGCGAATAAGCTGGAACAATTCAGGAGGCAGGAGAGCATGCGTATACGCATGCTCTCCTGCCTCCTGGTGTTATGATGGGGCTATAAAGCCCTGAGACATTTCTCCCGGCTGGTTCGTCATTTCTTGCGAAGAGACGTGATTTCGGCTATACTGCACCTGGACTTATGTACTATCCAGCATTCAGGAGTAATCAGCGTTATGCCCAAAAAGCCACCTGCGCGCCATTCGTCTAACCAGCATCGGCCTCAGCCAAAGAAGAAGGATGTGCTGCTGGTTCGAGCAAGCTCTGCGACTGAGGTTGTGGAGGGAGACGGAGAAGAAGAGAGAGAAGCACAGCCAGGGGGGGAGACGATCAAGGCGGGGGAGACGAAGACGAAGCCTTCTGGCGAGGTAAGCAAAACAGCACCGCGCCCTGGCGCAACGGCAGGAAAGCGACCAGAAACTACGGCGAAAACCGGCGCTCCGGCCACCCGCGTTTTGCCTGCATCCCAACGTGCGGGGCGTCCTGGTCAGCGACCTGGAGTGCGGCCTGGTTCGCGTATTACGGTTGGCCGCCAGGCAAATCTGGTGAGTGCGGAGCATTATCGCTATGCGCTGAAAGATTTGCGTTTCATTGCGGTGCTGGCTGTCACCATGTTTGCCGTCATCATCGCGCTGACTTTTATCTTGCCGCACGTGCTACCATTCTATAAATAGGTGACTCAGCGGGTCTTGCGCGGGTAACGTTGGCGATCAGCAAAAGAAAAAGTTCCAGGATCGTGATGCTACTTCGATCCTGGAACCGCTCTCTTCAGGCACGCTTAGCGTCTTTGGAGATAGCCGCTGGTGATCGGTTCCCCCTGGCGTTGGGAAGCTGGAATAGTGACGCCCAGGACACGCTCTATAGCCATTGTATGGCAACACGTCCCCCAATCAGAGAAGAAGCGGCAGGTGCAACTCCATTTTCCCTCTTGGAAGGTCGTGGTGTAGGAATCATTTTCGCCTCGGAAGGTCGCTTCAAAGCGGTTGAATTGAATGCGATCTGGCTCTTCCGCGTAGCGCTTCGCCTTCGCAATTTTGCCGATCATACTCGAATGCACGGCGGGCACCTCCTTGGTAGACTGGTCGGCTTCTGATAAAACAATGACATCTTTGGATGCGCAAAGGTATCCGTAGATGATGTTCGTGGTTATGCCGCTTGCATCTGATACCGATGAGCTATCTATCGGTCGTGGCCTCACCCCCTCTCCAGTGCGGCTGGACCTCATTGCCGCTGTGGACCCGTTGACGGGTATCCACCATAAGACAGGGCGACATTGCCCGCGAGATATTCAACCTGATCTGTGCGACTGCTGCCCATACAAAAAAGCACCAGGGCAAAAATCCCCTAGTGCTTCCTGGTATGTCGTGCATCTCCCTGTTGGGCGCTGTTGGGCGAAACAGGGGGTATGCTCATCATCAGCAGTTCTGGCATCCTCTTAGCACCCCTGGAGTTTACTTACTCTCCGGTGAAGAGCCACCCATTACGTGAATGAGCTTATTATACCATCATTAACACTGAAAGTCCAGCATACAAAGTGTGTGATCAGGGCTGGGGTTAGATTTCTGTCACCGAGCCTTCAATGGCGATGATGGTATCAGGGCCATAACTGTTGACGCTGGTTGCTGGCAGGAGGCGGCGCCCGCTGCCCAGGCGGTGGAGGATGCCGGGGTTTTCAGGAGTCAGTTCAAACGCCAGTAACATGCCATTGCCTGGGTCGATGCGGAGATCACTGACGGTTCCGAGCAATCTTCCCCTGTTGCTGAGGACGCGCATCCCGATCAGGTCTGCTGCTTTGGGCAGTTTATCCAGCCAGGAGGTATCTTGCCCCGCGAGCGTCCCTGGCTCAAACGTTACGGCGTCCAGGCCAATGCGGGCTTTCAGGGCGGGAACATAGGTTGGTCCATGCAGAAGACCCCCTTTGGTAGCGAAAGCCTGGATAATGCGCCGATGGTCGTCAAAGAGCAGGTCATTCACCTTGCCAATCGTGACGCCTTCGGCAAGATCGACCAGCGGATGTCCGCGCAGTTGTGAAAAGGTGATCCAATTGGTGCGCGGGATGGCTGCGCTTTGTTGATGTGGCTGAGATGGCTGGGCAAAAGGCCCGACAGGCGCTTGAGTGGGCGGTTGAGCTTGCTGGGCATACGAAGTATCAGACGCCTGGTATGGTGGCTGCATTGCCGGTTGTGTCTGCTGAGCGGCAGATGGTCCGGGCATCGGCGCCGCCTGGTATGGCGGTGCAGACTGCGGAATAAAAGAGCTATCAGGCTGCTGCTCTGAGGCTGATCTCAAGGGCTGGGTAGGTGGAGATGATGAGTCGCCAGGCGGTGGTTGAGGTGGAGTTTGCTGTTGCATTGATGACACCCCTTTTGTATGCAAATATACGCTGTTCCGGTAAACGCTGTTTCTATGCAGAATGCCCGCAGATGCTTCTCTCTAGCTCAGCGTGCAAGATATGTACCGACGCCTGGCAAGATGATGGAGGTTCGTTGTGAGCGGGTTCACCGCTGTTGTATGCTGTGAGCGATAGCGCCGGAGGGTCATATCTGCTATACTAGCCAGTAGGCTCTGGAAGTCTGCTATTGCTGGATTTTTCTCTGGTTGGCGCGAGACAGAATGATGCTCGAAAGGTCTCTCAGCGTGTATGAGAGGAGGATGCGGTCGGATCGCACCGTGAGCCGCTATGTGTATGCTACAGATGACGGGGTTACTCAAGAAGCCAGGGAATATTCGATGGCTGGTTGGTGCGCTGAGCGCTTTGCTTATCCTGAGCGCCTGCGGGGGAACTACCTCCTCGCCTCCAAAGCCCACAACCTCTACCTCCTCAGTTTCGTTGCCGCCGCTGCCACCACTTTCTGGCCTGCCGCTGGCCGCGTTGCAGGGGCAGATTACGGGGTTGATGCAGCCAGATGCGACGCTGCAATTAAACATTGGTTTGCGCGATGACCGCCAAGGGCTGGCTCAGGCGGCGCAAGCCATCTATGATAGCTCTTCCCCCAGCTATGGTCATTTCCTGACGTCCGCGCAAATTGCTCAGCAATTTGGCGCAGACCAGGAAACCATCCAGAAGGTGAGCGATTGGCTTACCGGCCAGGGTTTTCAGGTTAGCCTCAGCCCGCTGCATACGAATCTGATTGTGCAGGCGAATGTCTTCCAGATTGTCAAGGCGTTTCAGGCGCCGCTTCAACTGCGCACACTTGATGGGCGCACCTTCTTTGGGCCAACGAACGCTCCAACCTTACCCTCGGATATTGCGCCGCTGGTTACTTCCATTACGGGACTGAGTAATTTTGCCCAGATTATCCACGCGCCGCCGCTGCTGAACACGGTGAATGCACGCGCTCCGCAGGGGAGCCAGCAGCCCAGCGTTGGCGATTGCGCGCTCTACGGCGCTCTAGGGTCGATGACGAGCGAGCAGATTGCGCATGCCTACGCGCTGGATCAGTTGTCTAAAAAGGGCTTTCAGGGCCAGGGTATGAAGATCGGGGTGCTGGAACTGGGCGATCCGTATAGTCGCAACGATGTCGCCAATTATGCGCTGTGTAATGGGGAGAGCTTGCACCTGAGCAATGTCGAGGTTGATGGTCCGTTGCCTCCTGGCTCTGGCGCTGGCGAAGCAACGCTGGACCTGGAGATGATCGCGGGGTTAGCGCCACAGGCGGAGATTCTGGATTATCAGACGCCCCAGTCCGATAATGTGGGCTTCCTGGATGCGCTGAATAAAGTTGCCGGGGATGATCAGGTGCAGGCGCTAAGCGTCAGCTATGGGGCGGGTGAGGATCAGTTCGACACATCTTTTCTGTCGCAACTGAATGATACACTGGAGATTCTGGCGCTTGAAGGGATTAGCGTCTTTATTGCCAGTGGGGACTGCGCGGCTTATACCGATGGGGTCTTTGGGCAGCTTCAGGTGAGTTTTCCGGCGAGCGCTCCCTGGGCGATTGCGGTTGGCGGGACGAGCTTTCAAGGAAATAACGAGGTTGCCTGGCGGGCGACAAACCCTGATAAGACGCAGTGCAAGAATTCCTGGGGTACGGGGGGCGGTGTGAGCCAGGATAGGGGCTTTCCACGACCGACCTGGCAGATGGGCCTTAACGTGCAAAATTCACAGTCAAATGGAAACCGCCAGGTGCCGGATGTGGCTGCGCTTGCCGATAACATTGCGATCTATTATCAGGGGTTCTGGCAGCCGGTAGGTGGCACCAGCGCGGCGACGCCCATCTGGGCAGCCGGGGCTGTGATCATCGATCAGGCGTTGCAAAAGAAAGGGGACCTGCTGCTTGGTGGGGTGCCCAATATCTACGCTCTTGCCAACCATCCGGGGAAGTTCCATCCATTCCATGATATTACCCAGGGCGATAATTTCGCTTATCATGCTGGACCCGGTTGGGATTTTACAACTGGTCTGGGGACGCCAAACTTTATCGATATTGCCCATGTGCTTGGGGCCATCTAAATGCTCTGCACAGAGAGGCGCCTGTGCCTGGCTGAAACCTGGACGCAGCACATCCAAAAGGATTGAAGCAGTGAGTATAAGCGGCAGGCCGGTTGCCTTCGATTGGCCTGCCGCCTTTGCTTTCACCTGCCTGGCGGCCTAGAAGCACGAACAGGCTGCGACGGCGCGGCGCTCAGCGGTCAGGCTATAATAGACCTGGCGAATCTGGGCGGCAACCGAGCGCCAGCTATAGCGGCTGACGGATGGCCGCGCGCCAGCGCGCAAGTTCTCTAGCAGAGCGGCATCGCTGAGGACGGTGTCAATTTTATCGGCGAGGAGTCCGGCGCAGCGCCAGGGAACGAGGAAGCCATTCTCGCCATCCTGGATGAGATATTGCAGCCCTCCCACTCTGGTAGCGATGACGGGTGTTCCACAGGCGAGAGCCTCTACCGCGACCAGTCCGAAGCTCTCATAAAAGGATGGCACGACCATGAGATCAGCGGCGCTGTAAAAGCGCGGCAGGTCTTCCTGGGGGATGGCGCCGACGAAACGAATCTGTTCCTCCAGACCCTGCGCGCGGGCGATGGCGCGGAGTCGCTCTAGCTCTGGATCGCCATCCAGGTTGCCGCCAACCATGACGACTTCTGCTGGCTGGCGCAGCAGCCTGGCAGACTGGATCAGCAGGTCGCCGCCTTTCAGGGGGTCGGGGCGTCCGACAAATAAAAGTGTTGGTTTGCCGTTCAACCCCAGCGAGGCTCTGGCTTGCTGGCGGTCCAGGGGTTGGAAGTGTTGGAGGTCTACTCCGCAGGGAACAATGGTCATGCGCTGGGGTGAGATACCGTAGAGGCGCGCGATCTGCTCGCGCTCGTGGGGGGTGGCGACGGCGATGCGGTCTACGCTGGCGATGATGCAGCCTTCATATTCAATGCGCAGTGGTGATTCCGCCTCATCGGGGCGTGCCTGCTGCTTGAGCTGGGCCAGGGTGTGAAACATAGTCAGGTGGGGAATATCCCAGGCTTCGGCAAGCTGCATGCCCGCCACGCCAGAAAGCCAGTAATGGCTGTGAATGACATCGTAGTTGTGCGGCTCGTGTTCGGCGAACTGCTGCACCCGGCGGACAAATTCAGGGATATGCTGGAAGAGATCGTTCTTAGGAAGTTTGGCGATGGGGCCAGCTTTTACCTGTATCACGCGCACGTACTCGCCGAGAGGGAGAATCCGAGGGGTGGTGGGGTCAGTCCAGCGGGTAAAGATGTCAACAAGTAAACCACGTTTGCCCAGTTCGCGGGCCAGTTCACGTACATAGACGTTCATGCCTCCGGCATCCGAACTCTTGCCAAGGGGCGCCAGCGGCGAGGTATGCAGGCTGAGCATGGCGACTCTAAAGCACATGGCGCGCCTCGCTTTGCTGGCTGGTTTCATGGGCTGGGGCGCAGATGCGCGGCCAACGCCCCTCGCTTTCGGCCATAGCAGGCTGAGAAAGGCTCAGCGCGCTATTGGCAATACAGATCATCATTACTCTTGATCCTTCCTTATCAGCACGTTGCCTGCTGGATTCGCTTGCTGTTTCCCTTCAATCCACATACTTCATTCTCTGTAGTATTGTACCATAGCTTGTCCAGACTATCGTCGTATGCCTGCTGTGGCTGCTTGTGGGGTTTTGCCTCAGGGCGTGGGTGAACAAGGTGTGGTTATCCGCTCTGGCTGGCGCTTGTACTGGCGCGCTCTTGATGGTTGTGGTTATTGTGGGGAAGGACGCCGTTACTGCTCTGGTGTTGATCGGCTGACTCTTCGTCGGTCTCCCTCAGCCCAGTATTAGCAGAATGGCGCACGACCTTGATCTTGGTAATCCTTCGGCCTCTGGTAGAAAGCACCGTTAAGGTGAGACCTTGATAGTTGATTTCGTCCCCCACGCTGGGGATTTTATCC
>JBJKSJ010000406.1:0-9752 GCA_046704085.1 Ktedonobacterales bacterium
TCCGGCGGGCTATACCGTTTGCCCATCACTTCCACCCAGGCGTCGCCATTGTCGGCCTGGACCAGCTTAAAGGGCACCAGCCGCTTCTCGCGGTCCACTTCGGTGTCGCTGAACTTGCGGCCCATGAAGCGCTTAATCGAGTAGACGGTATTCTCTGAATTGGTAATGGCCTGGCGCTTGGCGACTTCACCGACGAGACGCTCACCGCTCTTGGTGAACGCCACGACGGATGGAGTTGTGCGCGCGCCTTCGGCGTTGGGGATGACGACCGGCTCGCCGCTTTCCATCACGGCTACGCACGAGTTGGTCGTGCCCAGGTCAATCCCGATAACTTTTGCCACGTTCTGTCCTCCTCTGGTGAGGGCCGCGCGGTCTGATCGGCTCAGACTCGCGTCGCGGCTCCTCCATCAGACACTCTATAATTCTGCTAGATAACGCTGTATTTCGTTTGCCGCCGCCCCCGGCCCGTCGGCGAATGAATTCGCCGCTAAGGGCGTTCCGCCACCAGGTTCGCCTGCGGCGACGGGCGCTTGCGGGCGCGGTTTTAACCGCCAGCTTCCACTGCCGGTTCGCCCGATGGTTCTTTCTGTTCCGGCTGGGCAGCGGTCCCTGCCGCCCTGGGTTTTGCCACGCGCACCAGCGCCGGACGCAGCACGCGCTCGTGCAGCATATAGCCGCGCTGATATTCCGCCGTGATCGCCCCGTCGGGGTAGGCGGTGGTCTCCTCGTGAGTCACGGCCTCATGCACTGCCGGGTCGAACGGCTGGCCTGGCTTTGTCTCGAAGGGTGTCACGCCATGCAGGCGCAGCAGCCCATCGAGGTGCGCGTAGGTCAGCGCCACGCCCTGCACCCAGGAAAACTCGCGCAGCTCCACCGGCAGGGTCTCGAAGGCGCGTTGAAAGTTATCCTGAATCTTGAGCAGTTCCAGGAAGAGCGGGAAGGCGCCATATTTGCGGTCCTGCTCGCGATCCTGCTCGATGCGCCGCTTGTAGTTTGCCAGATCGGCCTGGGCGCGCTGCCAGCGGTGCATATAATCAGTGGCCTGCTCGCGCTCGCGGGCCAGTTCGGCGGCCAGGTCAGGAGCCGCCTGCTGTGTGGCGCCCTGAGCAGGCGCGGCGGCCTCCACTGCTTCCGCCGCAGGGACGGCTTCTGCCGTCTCCTGGGGTGTCATCTCGGTCTCAGGCTGCTGCCCGGCTTCTTGCTCTTCCAGCGTCATGGTTTATAACTCCGCTAGTAGATCATTCATCACTTCGGTCATATAGCGAACCACCGCGATGGCCCGACTGTACTGCATGCGCGTGGGGCCAACGATGCCCAGCAGTCCGCCCACCTGCCCCTCAGTCCCATAGCGGGAGACCACCAGACTCACATCCTTCATCGCCTCGAACTCATTCTCGCCGCCGATAATCACCTGCACCCCTCCGGCGGGCACCTGCGCCGCCAGCGCCGGGAGGAGTCGATTCTGTTCTAATACTTCTACGACTTTGCGGATGCGCTGGTTGCGTTCGTGTTCCAGCCCCAGGGTAGTGAATTCAGGCTGATCGAGCATTTGCAGGATGCCATCGTGATAAAACGTCTCGGCGGCAAAGTCGCCATACTGGCCCAGCATGCGACTGATCGCCGTCACCACCATCCGCTCGTTGACATCCAGCCCGACTGCTTCGGCCCGACGCTCCAGTTCTGCCGCGTTGAGATCGGCGAAGAGCCGGTTGAGCCTCTGCGCGCTCAGGCTCCATTCCTCCTGATTGGAGGGCGTCTCCAGCAGCAGGCGCTCCTGCTTGACCGCGCCATCCTGCAAGACGACGACGAGCAGGGCCACCAGTTCTTGCAGCGAGAGAACCTCGAAGTGCTTCAAGCGCCCCTGGGCGGCACGCGGCGGTGTGACCACCGCCGCGCTCTGCAAGGCGCGCGACAGCACCGAGGCGGTCAGGCGCACCCACTCGTCAAGCTGATGCTGGACCTGATAGAACTGGTGGCGAATCTGCCGCTGCTCGTCCATCGAGAGCGCCGATTCGACCATCAGATGCTCGACAAAATAGCGATAGCCCAGATCGGTGGGGATGCGCCCGGCGGAGGTATGCGGCTGAAAGAGCAGCCCCTCCTCTTCGAGACTCGCCATCTCGTTGCGTACCGTTGCCGCGCCCCAGGGCAGCCCATATTTGCGCTGAAGCGTCTCGGAGGCCACTGGCGTGGCCGTGCGGATGTACTCCTCGACCAGCGAGCGCAGAATGGCCTCTTTACGCGGCGTCAGTTGTTTGCCCATTGAATGCTGCCACCTCGCCCTGAGCAGCCTGGCGATCAGGCTCCCCGACTGCTCGTACCCGACACATTGGACTGCTAGCACTCTCGACATGGGAGTGCTAGCACTTGGAAGTATAGCATTGCTAATGGGCGATTGTCAAGACTTCTGGCGCAGGCGCGTGGCAACCTGCTGAGGCGTGGGGATGCCCAGCGCGCCGGGCTGCTCGACCACAAAGGAGGCTACCGCGTTGGCGAAGCGCGTGGCGGCAGCGGCGTCCTGGCCCAGCGCGTACTGAATGAGGAAGGCGGCGGCAAAGACATCGCCCGCCCCTGTTGGGTCCATTTCGCGGACCGGAAACGCCCGAAAATGGCGCGCGCGGCCATCGGCGTGCAGCGTCGCTCCCTGGGCGCCCTCGGTCAAGAGCAGCAGGGGCGTGAGGTCCGCCCAGGCGCGCAGCAGCGCCTCAATCTGCTCTTCTTGCCCGTTGCCCGCGTTGTGGGCGATCAGGTCTTCGCGGCTCAGGATGAGGGCGTGCAGATGGGGCAGCACCTGCCCGGCGGCGGCCCAGGCGGTGGGCGAGACCAGCCCATCGGCTCCCCACTGGCGCAGCCAGCCCTGCGGGCTGGCGCCCAGCAGCGCGCCGTCAAACGTCGTGGCAAGCTCCGGGGCCACCTCCTGCGCCAGCGGACCCAGCAGCACGATGCGCGCCTGCCTCCAGGCAGGCGGAACATTCCCCGGTCCCAGCGGCGCGGCGCGACCGCGTAGATACTGGCGGCGATGCCCGTCGATGTAGAGATTCTCGAACGCGCTGGATTCAGCCGCAGGCACGGCGGCGACGGCCACGCCTGGCAGCGCCTCTGGCAGCCACGCCAGGAGATCGGGCGCGGCGCTGGTGACGATGCCGGCGCGCAGACCCAGGCGCTGGGCGGTCAGCGAGGCAAAGGTGGCCGCGCCGCCCACGCTGAAACTGCCATCGGGGCGCAGGTCTTTGGTGACATGGCCGATGACCAGGAAATCCGGCGGGTGATCAAAACCAGCGGGTGTGTCAGAAATAGCCCTGTTTCGCATAGGGTGAAACCTATCATATTCTGAAACAGAAGGCAAGCTATGCGCCTGCTGTGCTACCGGGAATCACCAGTCATGGTGTCGCTGGTGTCTAGCTGAGGGCTTGGCCCGCGCGCTGAAATATGGTATACTTGCTCGCGTCAAGGGTCAATCGTTCCTTTCGATTGACCGGGAGCGTGTTGTGCCATCGCGTACAGGAGGGGCTTTTATGGGACAATGTGCCTATTGTCAGGCGGAACTGGCGCCAGGCGCGCGTTTGTGCCTGCGCTGTGGGCGGCTGCAACCGCCCAGGGAAACCGGCGCCGCGCCGCTGTTTCCGGTGATCACCAGGCCATTGGGCCAACGCTGCTCCTTCTGCGGGTCGGAAGTTCAGGGGGCGGATCGCTTCTGCCTTGCCTGTGGTCGCCCGATCAGTGCGCCTGCTGCCTCGGCTCCGACGGAGCGCGAAGGGTCTGGCTCTGCGCCAGCTAGCGCGGCCAGCGGCGCGGCGAGTTCATCGGCGGCAGAGACAGCCGATGAAGCGACGACCATTGCCGCTGCCACGCATCTGCCCCAAAACCAGGCTGATCTGCCGACGCTCACGGCGACCCCGCCGGACGCGCAGCCTGCGCTGCCCACGCTTGCGGCATCCGCTCCAGATGCACAGGCTGCCCTGCCTACGCTGGCGGCCAGCGCGCCGTGCGGGTCGCTCGCGCCGCGCTGCCCCGCGTGTGGCACGGAGATGCTGGCGGGGGATCGTTTTTGTGGCCGCTGCGGCAGGCCGGTCAACGTCTCCGCTCCGGCGGTGAGCCGCCAATCTGGCGAGATGGCCGCGCTGCCCATCGCGCTCGGTGGGCTGGCGAGCGCGGCAGAGGCGGGGATGGCTCCTGGCGCGTTCAATACGGTCCTCACGCCGGCAAGCCTGACCCCCGGCGCGCCGGTTGGCTATCCAGGTGTGCCCAGCGCGCCCGCGTACCCGCAGGCTGGTTATCCAGGCGTGCCCAGCGCGCCGTCTTATCCGCAGGCTGGCTATCCAGGCGTGCCCAGCGCGCCCGCCTATCCCCAGGGCATGGGGCAGGCCATGCCCGGCGGGCAGCCGCCCATGCAGGGCGGTCCGCCAGCCTGGCAGACGCCCGCCGCATCGCACGCGCTGGGCAGCGCTGCCAGGCATGGCGCGCGGCAGGCGCTGCTGGGCACGCTAAAGGCCAAGGTGATTACGACGATAGTCGTGGCCGCCGTCGTGGCGACCGGCGGCACAGCGGCGGTGGTCGCGGCAAAAAACAGCAATTTCTTCTCCCCGCCGGCCCCAACGACCCAGGCGACGACAGTCCCCAGTGTTGCGCCGCCTACCGTGCCGCCGCAGCCAACGACCGCGCCCACCTCCACGTTGTTCACCTATCGCGGGCATAGCAAGCAGGTGAATGTGGTGGCCTGGTCGCCCGATGGGACCAGGATCGCTTCGGGCAGCGATGACCACACGGCCCAGGTCTGGGACGCCCGCACGGGGGCGCTGATCACCACCTATACCGGCCAGGCGGATGATGTGAACGCGCTGGCCTGGTCGCCCGATGGGACGGAGATCGCCTCGGCGGCGGATACGGTGGATGTCTGGAACGCCAGGACCGGCGCGCTGATCGTGCGCTACAGCGGGCATGTGCTGCCCGCGGCGGAGCCGTTGGATGATGTCAACACGCTGGCCTGGTCGCCCGATGGGACCAGGATCGCCTCTGGAGCCGATGACCAGACGGTGCAGGTCTGGGATGCGCGCACGGGGCAGCCGCTGCTGACGTATAGCACCCAGACGAACAGCATCTCCTCGGTGGCCTGGTCGCCCGACAGCCGCTCTATCGCCTCGGCGACCGGCAACGGCACCCATACGGGCGAGGAAGACGTGCAGGTCTGGGACGCCACGACCGGCCAGCGGCTGTTCACCTATACCGGCCATGCCACGACGGTCTGGGCGGTGGCCTGGTCGCCGGATGGGAGCAAGATTGCTTCGGCCAGCGGCGACGGCACGGTGCAGGTCTGGGATGCCCACACCGGCCAGCCCATCCTGACCTATCAGGGGCATCGGGGCCAGCCAGTCTACGCGCTGGCCTGGTCGCCGAATGGCTCGCGCATCGCCTCCGGCAGCCGCGACACGACCGTCCAGATTTGGGATGCCAACACCGGAACGCTGGAGTTCACGTATTACGGCCAGACCAACTCGGTCTTTACGGTGGCCTGGTCGCCCGATGGCACGCGCCTGGCCTCTGGCGGGGCTGACCATACCGCGCAGGTCTGGCAGCTAAACATCTGATCGTGTCCAGCGCCCTGCTGGCGGCTCGCTAGGCGGGCACATCGCGGGGCAATGTTTTGGTCGCCAGCGTCCGCTCACACTCGGCGAGCAGCGCCTGCACGCGCTCCAGCCAGGCATCGAAGGGCGCAAGCCCCGCCAGGGCGGGCGGCAGCGGCATGCCCTCCTGCTGATAGAGCAGCACGCCATCGTGGGCCACGTTTGCCAGAAAATCAGCATCGAGATCGCTGCCCTGCGCGTTACCAACCATTCCTGAAAACGGCCAGTCGCACCATTCCTCGTAGGGCGCTTCCTCGGCTTCTCCTATCAACTGCACAATTCTGGCTGTCTTATCGAGAGCATAGAGTTCACGGGGATTGTGCAAGAGTATCAGGAGGTCGCTGTCGCTATAGGGATCAGGCTCCAGTCGTGCGGTAGAGCCAAAGAGGGCCAGGAGGACCACGTTGGGGTCTTGCGGCACCAGTTCTATCAGCCTCCTCACCTGCCGGAGCAGGCGCGGATATTCACGCACATAGAGGTGCGCGCGCTTCTGGCTCGCCTTGTTCTTCATGCGCCCCTCCTGGCCGATTTGGTCTAGAAGCCTGACAGCCTTATGAGTGAGGTCGTACCTCTTCGGCCCAATCTTTGATAACCTGCAAAGCGGCTTGCACCTTTTCCCCTGCTGATTTGTCTGCCTCTTTGCCGTATATCCCACCTGGGCGCAGTGTCTCCAGAGTACGCCAGGCATCTTGAACTGTCTTAGGTGCGGTTGCCTGTTTGAGCAACCGCGTATCTCATCTTTGTGCGCGTGGGCCTGTGGGTGCGGAATGCCACGCCACTCGGCGCCCGCCTCGATATAGTGGTGTGCTGCCATGTAGCAGCCTTCGATGATCAACTCGCTGTAATGGGCGGCATCAAGCTGGCTCTGGCCTGCATCAAGCCGCAGCGCCTTCTGGAAATGGTCCTCTGCTTTCATTGCGCCCCTCCTGGCCTCTCGCTCACTGGTATCATACCCTGCTGTCGGCGCGCTGTCCAGACGCCAGCGCTTGCCAGCGACGAGTTGGGCGCTTGCTCTGCCTTTCCTGCAAGCCAGCTAGATGGTATAATGGGCATTAAGAGGAGTTGTCTCTTTCCCCTGCGGCTGCAAGCGGCCTGAAGATACTAGAGGATACCCGGAACGCTGATGAAATTTGGCATCGTTGTTTTCCCCGGCACCTGGAGCGACCGCGACTGTCACCATATCCTGGCCCATGTGATGGGCGAGGAAGCGGTCTATATCTGGCATCAAGATGAAGACCTGCAAGGCTGCGATTGCATCATTCTGCCGGGCGGCTTTTCCTATGGCGATTATCTACGCACTGGCGCGATTGCGCGCTTCTCGCCGGTCATGCAAGCCGTGACGCGCTTTGCCGAGGCGGGCGGGCTGGTGCTGGGCATCTGCAATGGCTTCCAGATTCTGCTGGAGGCCGGGCTGCTCCCCGGCGCGATGCTGCGCAACGCCAGCCTGGAGTTTCGCTGCCAGTGGACCCATCTGCGCGTGGAGAACGCGGCGACGCCCTTCACTCGCTGCTGCGCGCCGGGGCAGGTCTTGCGCGTGCCGATCTCGCACGGCGAGGGCAACTACTTCGCCGATGAGGCCACGCTGGCCGACCTGGAGGCGTCGGGGCGCGTCTTGCTGCGCTACGCTGAGCCAGATGGCCGCGTGACGCCGGACGCCAACCCCAACGGCTCGCGCCATAACATTGCTGGCATTGTGAATGCGCAGGGGAATGTAGCAGCAATGATGCCCCACCCTGAACGCTGCGGCGAGGCCGTGCTGGGCGGGACCGATGGCCTGTTTATCTTCCGCTCGGTGGTCGAGACCGCGAAGGAGCAGGCGCGCTTTGTCAGCCCGGCTCCGTCTTCGTCCTAGCCCGCGCAGGCGGGCTTCGCGGCGCAGCCTCCAGGCGCGGCCTTCAGCCGCCAGCCACACGCAATGAAAGGAGCAGAGAGAACCAATGTATCAACGTATCCCGGCGTTGACGCTGGAGGAATATCTCGCTCTCGATGAGGCCAGCGAGCATAAATGGGAGTATGAAGACGGGCGCGTCTATTGTCTCGCGGGGTCCACAAACAAGCATGCCATTATCGTTGGTAATCTCATTACGGCGCTGAATATCGCTCTTGGTGAGCGGCCTTGTCGGGTGATGACTGCATCGCCAAAAGTGATTGTAGCCGCCCGCAAACACCATTATCCTGATCTCGTCGTTTCCTGCGATGACTGCGAAGATGAGGATGATGTTGTCGTCCGCTATCCGCTTCTGGTTGCTGAAGTCCTCTCGCCATTGACGGAACGGCGCGATCCGGGTGAGAAGCTGCTGGCGTATCAACGAGTAGCGAGCATAGAGAATATTCTCTTGATCGCTACCAATCAGCCTGCCGTGCTGGTGTATGAGCGGGTCAAAGAGGCGCCAGGGCAGTGGCGCAGCCAGCAGTATGATCTGAACTCCCCGGTCATTCATCTGGCTTCCCTGGCTACATCCTTCCAGCTTGCGGACCTGTACCGGCGCACCACCCTGGCTTTTGAGCGCAAAGACGGAGCCAGGTGATCGAGCAACCAGCTAGCGAGGAGGCGGCATGAACCTGTTTGAGAAGCAGGCCAAACTGAATCAGTTGTTCACCCAGAGTCCAGTCAATGCGGCCTATCTCAGCGGGTCTCTGGCCGGGCGCGCCGCCTTTGGGCATCTGACGGACGTGGATATTGCCGTCCTCTTGATGGAGCAGATCAAGTCCGATCAATTTCTGGACTATCAGTTGTATTTCTTCAGCGAACTGGCCCGCCGCCTGGAGTCCGATACGATTGATGTCGTGATTCTGAATCAGGCGTCGCTGCTGCTCAAGCTCCAGGTGATTAAATACGGCCAGATTCTCTACTGCCGCGATGAAAAGCAGCGCGTGGCCTTCGAGACCAGGGCGGTGATGGAATATCTGGATTTCAAACGCATGGACGAGATGCAGCATGACGCCCTGGCCCATCGCCTTCAGACGCACGCGCCACCCGTAGACCGCGAGAGTTTGCGCGCCCAGGCTGCGCGGCTGCGAGGCGCGCTGGAGCATCTGCGCGAACTGGCTGCTGTGGACCAGGCGGCATTTATCAGCGACTTCAAGGTCTATGGTCTGGCCGAGCGTTATCTGCTGCTGGCGATTGAAGCCTGCTTGCAGGCGTGCAATGTCATCGTTGCCTCGCTGGGGCTGCGTCGGCCAGAAGGCTACGCCGACCTGCTCAGCGTTGTTGCCACACAGGGGCTGATCCCGCGCCCGCTCGCCTATCGGCTGGAGGCGCTCACTAATCTGCGCGATGCTCTGCTGCACGAGCCGGAGACGCTCGACCACGCCTTGCTCTACGACCACCTGAGCCAGCGCCTCTCCGCGCTCGAAGAGTTCGCTAACGCGCTAGAGAAAATCTCCGGCAGCGAGGCATAGGCGGTCGCTCCGGGGCTATTTACTAGTCCGTACAGCCTCCATCTCTTGGCTGGGTTCGATGGCTGCCAAGACTGCCTGGCACGTGTGCGAGTGCATGAGAGGGCTGGGTCTCGCTTTCAATGAGGATCCGTTCGCATGCCCTCATTCTAGCAAGCTCTGGCTCCCTCTCTTCCTTTAAACGGCCCTGCTCTCCATTGGCTCCTGTTGACAGATGCCTGCAAGAAGAGTATGCTCCTCTCAGTTCGAGGCTTTTGCCATTCAGACCTATTGTTACAAGGGGGGTTCTCGAAGATGAGCAACCTGTTGGACAAGAACGCAGGCATTGTCTTTCTTGTCGTTGGCCTCGTCATCGCTATTGCAGGAGCTTACTTCTGGGCTTCAGGTCATGGCGTGCGTGGTCCAGTGCTCCTGGTGGTGGGCGTGGTGATGCTGGCCTTTGGGGTCTATGCTTTCATGGCCTCCAGCAAAAAGGGCACCAGTACCCGATAGGGGCCGACTCATTACGTTATCGGCGCATTCCCAAGAGCGAGAGCGGTAGCATGCCCTCATTCTCGCAAGCTCTGGCTCCCTCTCTTCCTTCGGGGGACTTTTCAATGGCCCTGGGTCGCCCATGCAGGGCGATGTAAAAGTCGCGGGCGGTGGGGGCTGGCGGATACATCCGCGCCTACGGCGGCGGGCGCTTGCCTCGGCTGGGCCTCGGCACTCTCGCTGCGCTCGTGCGCCCGCGCC
>JBJKSJ010000407.1:0-11818 GCA_046704085.1 Ktedonobacterales bacterium
AGGCGCACGCGCAGGCAGAAAACGTGCGCTGGACGATCACGCAGCAGGCAGTGGGCGGCGTGCAATGCCCGGTCTGTGGCGCGCAGTTCACCACCATCGACCAGATGAACCGCCACAACCGCCAGGCTTATCCGGCTAGGCTGTCGGCCTGGCCGACAGCCTAGCCTCCATGCTCCTGGCGGTTGTGGCGGTTCATCTGGTCGATGGTGGTGAACTGCGCGCCACAGACCGGGCATTGCACACCGCCAACTGCCTGCTGCGTGATCGTCCAGCGCACGTTTTCTGCCTGCGCGTGCGCCTGCTGGTTGTGCCGGTCAAGCTCCCCGCGCGATGGAAACGTCGCGCCGCATGCCTGACAGATGAATTGCTCGTTTGCCATGATTATAGCTCCATGTTGGTGTGAGCATCTGTGTATTGTTCATGTCGCGTATGTACTCGCAGAGGGTGTGCCGCCTCGGATGGTCTCTGGGAGATGCCTTCGTATAGCCCAGAGGAATGCTGATGGGCCATGAGGAATCAGGTGCCAGAACGTGGCCCGCCGGGGCGCTGCATCGTCTGATGAAATGGATCAGGGCGATGTACAAGTCGCTCATGCAGAACAGACGGGTGTAAAAACCTGGCCTGCGAAGGTGTTGCTCTCGCGGCGCCTCTGGAACGGGGGTGGCGCCGCAGCGCCTCCAGGCGCGGTTTAGGACGTTTGCCTTTTAGTTTGGCCACCACGCCCGCCTGCGCGGACTCCCTGGCCGCAGGCCCGTAGCGGCGATTTTAATCGCCGACGGGCTGCGGCCCGCCAGCGCGTCTGGCCTGGCTAAAAAAGCAAATCTCATTCACTGCCAGCACTTGACGAAACGCGTGTCAGGCACTACAGTATGCCAGGAAGGTTATGGCTCAGACTCCTTGCGGAAGAGGACGGCCAGCAGATGATCGAACGCCAGTATATTGGCCGCTATCGTGTCCTGGGCAAGCTGGGCAGCGGCGGCATGGGCACGGTGCTGCGGGCCTTTGACGAGGTGCGCCAGCGCGAGGTGGCGCTCAAAGTGCCCAACGATGTGGACCCCCAGACGATCAGCTTCTTGCAGCAGGAATGCGCTGTCCTCACCCAGTTGGAGCATCACAACATCGTGCAGATTTTTGGCTCCGGCAGCGACAGCGACCCGAACCTGCCCTTCTACATCGTCATGGAGTTTGTCGATGGCGCGACGGTGGAGGATTTGCTGGATGAGCAGGGCGGGCGGCTAGAAGCCCGCCGGGCGCTGAAGATCGCCCTGGGCGTGGCCGAGGCGCTGGCCTACGCGCACAAGCCGCCCCTGCGCGTCATCCACCGCGACATCAAGCCGGGGAATATCCTCATCCGCCACAGCGATGGCCTGGTCAAAGTCACCGACTTTGGCATCGCTGCCGTTCTCTCCCAGCGCACCGGGCGCACCGCTGTCGGCACGCTCGCCTATATGGCCCCGGAACAGGCAACTGGCCTGGGCGTGGACGAGCGCAGCGACCTCTACGCCCTGGGGGCGATGCTCTATGAGATGCTCACCGGCCAGCGTTCGCCCCAGCTTGCCTCCGCGCCTCCGCGCCCACCGAGCGCCTGGCTCGATGGCGCCAATGTGCCCATCGAACTGCGCTCGCGGATCGACCGGCTGACGCTGGGCCTCTTGCGCGCCAACCGAGATCAACGCTGGCCGCAGCGCGCCGACGAGGTGGCCGAGGAATTGCGCGCCATGCTGGAGGGCCGCCCCACGCATCCGGTCAGCAGCACGATGGTCGGCGCGCCGACCAACGCGGCGGCGGTCTTACAAGCGCCAACGCAGCGCGCCACGCGGGCGCCAGCGATGGCCCCCTACCCGCCGCAGCCGCGCGTAACAGTGCCGCAGCCCGCCTACAGAAACCATCCACCCGCCGCTGTCGGCCACGCGCCCAATCCCCGACCCTCCGCGACGCATGCCCCCCCAGCCTATCCTCCCCCACAGCCGCCGCGCCCGGTCTATCAGCCGCCTGTGGTTGTGCCGCGCGGCAGGACGCATCTGGCGACGCTCTCGCTCCTGCTGGGCCTCGCTGCTGTACTGGTCGCTGCCTTCCTCTGGCGCGCCACGCAAACCTCTCAGGCGCTGCGTGTCTTCCATTGGCCGCCGCATCTCGTATTCATGCTCAGCGGGACATTTCCGCGTATCACGCTTGATGGCATCTCGCTGATCCTCTGGCTTGCCTGCGCGCTGTCCTCGTTGCTGGCAGTGGCTGTTGGGCGGGCGGCGCGCCGCCGGGTCTGGATCAGTGGCAAGCGGCTGCGCGGCAGCACGCTCGCCTTCTTCGGGCGCTGGTGTGGCTACCTGGCCCTGCTGGCGCTGGCGCTGATACTGCTCGTCAGGTGAGGCGCTCGAATGCTTCTGGGCCATCTTCCTGTTGAAGTCGGTCGGTTTTGGCGCGCTACACAAGACGCGGCACGAATCACCCTATGATTGCTTGACGGCTATGGCATCATAGAATTATCATCTAGAAGGGCGTCTTCAAGAGACCCATACTCCATGCCACTGTGGAAAGGGGACAGAGCCTATGCAATCTATGCCTACCCGTATTGGCAAGTACGAGATTATCAGTCGATTGGGGCATGGAGGCATGGGGGAAGTCTATAAAGCCTTTCATCCGCAACTTCATCGCTATGTCGCGCTCAAATTCCTGCTGACCACTGCTGAGACTGACCCGGATTTTATCGCGCGTTTTCAACAGGAAGCCCAGGCGGTAGCCCGGCTGCGTCACCCACACATCGTCCAGGTCTTCGACTTTGATGTGCAGGATGGCAAGCCCTTTATGGTCATGGAGTTTGTGGAAGGCGAAACCCTGGCGCAGCGCCTCACCCGGCTCCATCGCGGCGGCCAGGTGCTGCCGATCAGCGAGGTGGTGCAAATCTTTCAGCAGCTTTGCTCGGCGGTAGATTACGCGCACAAGCAGGGCATGCTGCACCGCGACCTCAAGCCCCAGAACGTCCTCATCAATGCGCAGGGCGAGGCGGTTCTCACCGATTTTGGCCTGGCGAAGATCATGGGCGTCTCTGGCCTGACGGCCAGCAATACCGTGATGGGCACGCCGCATTATATGTCGCCAGAGCAGGCCCAGGGCCAGCCCGTCGATACGCGCAGCGATGTCTATTCCCTGGGCGTCATGCTCTATGAGAGCCTGGCGGGCAAAGTCCCCTTTGATGCCAGTACGCCAGTGGCTGTGCTGATGCAGCAGGTGACAATGCCGCCACCGCCGATCCTGGAGGTCAATCCAGCCGCGCCAGCGGGGCTGTCCCAGATAGCGATGATTGCGATGGCAAAGCGTCCTGAGCAGCGCTTTCAGAGCGCCGGGGCAATGGGCCGCGCCGTTGCCGAGTCGAAGAATAACGAGAGCGTGATCGGCGCTGCCGCCCAGTCGGCCCTGGGGGGATCCGGCCCGGCTGCCGCGTCCGTTTCTCAACTGGCAACCGTCCTTGAGCCAACCCAGGGGCGCGTTGCGCAGCAGTCGCCGCAGACGGGGATGGGCGATCCGCGCCTCACCCCGAACCTGACCGGCCAGGCGCCAGTGGGCGCCCCCGCAGGCGTCACTCCGCCGCCGAGCAGGCGCTTGAAACGGCGGAGCCGTTTCGCGCTCGTCGGGCTGATCGTGCTGCTGCTGCTCGTGGGAGGGGGTGTGCTGGCCTTTGCCCTGGTCAACCAGACCCCCAAGACCACCTCGACCGCGGCGGCGGCCAGCATTGGGACGGTGAGCTTCACCGCGAGCGATCCACATGATTTCAATCACCCGGCCAATGTGCTGACGGGTGTCTTCCCAGGGCTGACCGCGCCTCCGGGCACCTCGACAGACTTTGCCTGGCTTTGTGGGCCTGGCGCTAATGGCGCTCAGTCTTCCTGTGCGCTGATGGGTCCGCTGCTGCAAAATCAATCAGGCAAATGGGCAGTGACGAAAACCCAGGCAGATAACCTGCTAGGCTCACAGGCTACGCAGACGGCGCTCACCTTTGAGATTACCCAGGAACAGACCGAACCCTCCTCGCCGCCAGCGGCCCCTTCTTCCCACGTCGTCTACACCGGCAAGTTGGATGCAGCGGTGCTGCTGCACATCCGCCATCAACTGAGCGCCTTTGGAAAGCTAGCGCCATTTGATCACGACATGACGGCACTGGATACTGGCTTTGGCAATGACGCGGTCCTGCTGCAAAACCTGGCTCAGCAGATGCAGACCGGGCAAAGCCGGGGCCAACTCCATTACATGCAGCAGATCGCTGGCAATATCCTCAGCCTGATTTCTGGGAACCCAAATGGAAAGCCAGGACCAGCCGGAGATGATGGCTTTGGCATGGGCAGTGTTGCCCCCGCCTGCACCAGTGCCGCGACGACCACCTATCTCCCTCTGGTTGTTGAGCATGCCTGTTTTGCCTACAAAGCCGGGAACACCCCGGCACTCCAGAACACCTTCAACCAGCTTCAGCAAAAGGGCGCCGATGCCGCCAGCGCGATCACTGCCATCCAGCAGATCGCGATGGGCGCGCAGAACGCGAACGATGTCCATCAGGTGGATGTCACCACCCTGATGCAAAAAGCGCAGCAGGTATTGAATGACGCCTATAGCATCATGGCCTTCAGTGAGCAGATGGCAATCATCACCATTTTTCCGGCGTAGAAGCAGCCCACCCTAGCGGCGAATACATTCGCCGCTAGGGGCCTGCGGCCAGGAAGTCCCTTTGGGACGTGATGGCGCCCGCAAGCGCCCTTAGCGGCCATTTTAATGGCCGCTGCGGTGGGGTCTGGCCGCATCTAAAAATGAACCCTCATGAATCGCCGGGCTTGTACTGCCAGGAGTACCTTTGGGCTGGCGTCTTCGCCCTGGATGTAGTATGCTAAGCGCAAGCGCAGCAGCGTGTTCTCTTGCTGGAGGCGTGCCTGCGCCACGCCGCTACTCGGACGTTGTTTTGCTCTTAATCTATCGCGCCCGCAACGCATCGTCTCGCCCAACAGATTGTTTCCTAGCATCCGAGAGAAGGCATGCCATGCCCAAACGTATCCTCGTCGTTGACGATGAAGTTCCCATTGCTGATCTGCTCTCCCAGGCGCTGGCCGATGAGGGCTATGAAACGCACAAAGTGGTGCAGAGCCTGCGCGTCTATGACGCCGTGCGCGAGTATCAACCTGACCTTATTTTGCTTGACCTGATGATGCCCTACCTCAGTGGGCAGGATGAATTAAAGCTCATTTCAATGGACCCTGAATCCCACCGCCAGATTCCCGTGATCGTCGTGACGGCGATGGTCGATGCTAAACGTGAAGAAGAGACCCTGCATCAGTTTGGCGTCACCAGCATCGTTCTGAAGCCCTTTGATCTGAACATGCTGGTTCGCCTGGTCAAGCAGACCATCGGCGATCCACGGGAGATGATGCCTTGAGCAGCAATGGTGTTGGCGCGATGAAAGCGGTTGCCCTGGACGCGCTGGGCGGCGATCACGCCCCTGCTGAGATTGTGGCCGGGGCTGTGCAGGCGGCGCGCCTGTGGGGCATCGCCGTCATCCTGACCGGCCCGGAGGCGCAGGTGCGCGCCGAACTGGCGAAGCACGATACTACCGGCCTGGACCTGACCATAGAGGACGCGCCGGAGGTCGTGGCAATGGATGAGCATCCCACCGACGCGCTCAAGAAGAAACAATCCTCGATGGCCGTCGCCGTGCGGCTGGCGAAAGAGGGCCGCGCCTGCGCGGCGGTCTCGGCGGGCAACAGCGGCGCGATGATGGCGACGGCCCTCTTTGGCCTGGGGCGCATTCGCGGCATCGACCGCCCGGCGCTGGGCATCCCCTTTCCCACGCAGCGCGGCCTCACCCTGCTGCTGGACGTGGGCGCCAACGCCGACTGTCGCCCGCAGCATCTCGTGCAGTTTGCCCTGATGGGCAGCGCCTATGCCGCGCAGGTCTACAAGCTGAGCAACCCGCGCGTGGGCCTGCTCTCGATTGGCGAAGAAGAGGGCAAAGGCAACCAGTTGGTCAAAGACACCACCCCGCTGCTCAAAGAGGCGGCGTCGCTGGCCGGGCTGAACTTCATCGGCAACGTCGAGGGCAAAGACCTGCCCGCCGGGGCTGCCGATGTCGTCGTCTGCGATGGCTTCACCGGCAACATCGCCCTCAAGCTCAGCGAGGGTCTGGCGCGCATGATCCGCGACATGCTGCGCGACGCGGCCTATACCAACCTGCGCTCCAAGGTTGGCGGCGCGCTGCTCAAGCCTTCCCTGGAGGGGCAGTTTGGCAAACTGGACTGGCGCGAAACGGGCGGCTCGCTCCTCATGGGCCTCAGGGGCGCCGCCTTCATCGGGCATGGGCGCTCCGACGCCCGCGCCATCCGCAACGCCCTGCGCACCGCCCGCCAGATTGCCGCCTCCCAGCCCTCCGACGTCATCGCCGAGGGCATGGCAAAGCTCGGCGGCCTGGCAAAGGTGGAAGGGTAGATTTCAAGGACCGCCAGGGACAGGCGCGCGCCTGTCCCTGGCGGTCCTTACTTTTGCTCTATCCCACCACTGGCGCGGAGAACTCTGTCGGCGGGTCGTAGCGCCAGATCACCGAGCCATCGCTGGCATTCAGGGCGTAGATGTGGTTATGCCCCGCATTGGTCGTATCACTATCCCGCGAACTGGCGTAGACCACCCCATTTGTCACCGCTGTAACGCTCAGGGCGCCGCTGGCCTGATACTGCCACTTGAGCGATCCATCAGCGACATGCAGCGCGGCAAAGCCCTGCGGAAACGCCAGATAGACGCTGCCGTCCACGACGGCGGCGATGGACGTGCCGCTGCCAATGGCTGTGCCAGCCTGCCCCACCTGCGCGTGCCAGATCAGCTTTCCATCCGACGTGTTGAGAGCGGAGACCACCCCATCGCTTGAGCCAAGGTAGATCACCTGATCCAGCAGCGTCGGGACCGTCGAGTTCATATCCGCAATCTGCGCGCGCCAGATCACCGATCCATCGCTGGCCTTGAGCGCGTAGACCACGTTCAGCCCGCTGGAGAGCGGCGGCGCGCCCGAAACACCATCGTTCGACAGCACATAGACCACGCTGCCATTCATTCCGATCAGGCTGACGTAGGCCGCCGACGGATCGTTCGGGTACTGCCAGGCCACCAAGCCATCGCTCCTCTTGCGTGCCAGGATCGTGCTGGTAAATGTATCGGTAAAGCCGTCTAGCCCATAGACCAACCCATTGGCCGCCGCCTGCGCCTCATAACTGTCGGTGGCCTGGGGCGTCTGCCAGGCGACGGAGCCATCGCTGGCGTTCAGCGCCAGATGATAGCGCGGCTGGCTGGAGCAGTGGCAGGGCTGATTCAAGTACGCCTCGGCGTAGATGACCCCATCGGCCACGAGGTTGCCATACACTGCCGCGTCGCCGCGCTGATAATTCCATCGCACCGATCCGTCGCTGGTCTTGAGCGCGTAGATCGAGCCATTCCCAATGACGTTATCAGAAGATGCTGAGACCTCGCTATTGACCAGGACCAGGCCATTGACCACCGCCAGCACGTTGTTGCTGCTCATCGAACCCCCAGTGGTCTGGTGGCTCCAGAGCAACTTCCCATCCGCCGCGTTCAGGGCATCCACCCCCTGCGGGGAACCTACATAGACGACGCCGTGATCCAGCACGGGCGGGTTGTTCTCGACGATTCCGGTGTCCTTGTGCCAGAGCAGCTTGCCGGTGGCGCCTTCAAGCGCATCGACACTATTGGCAGCGGTTGAACTAAACGTACTGAAATAGACATGCAACGGCTGTGGTGTCGGCGTCGCCGGAGGCCCGGCCTGGCTTGGGCTGCTACAGGCGGCCAGGGCCAGCACGCCGATAAGCAAAACGGCCTGAATCATCGCTTTGCGCATTGCTGTATCCTTCTCCCTTGCAAGGGACCATCCGGGCTTCGTCTCCGCTAAGCAGGGAACGTTTTGGTGATCCTGTCTATAGAGATGCGCCTGAGGCGCGTATTCGCTCAACGGAACCTGTGAAATGGCTCACAGCTTTTGCGTGCAAGCCCATACAAAACACTGGCATCCGCTCAGGATGCCAGCGCAATGAAGGTTCATTTTTTAGCTGGGCCAGCCCCCGCCCTAGCGGCGAATTGATTAAACTTCATGAATCGCCGACGGGCTGGCGCTTGCTGATCGGCAATCTTCAACCCACCATGCCGAAGAGCGCGGTCCCTCCAGCGTCATAGCTCCAGATGGCCTGGCCGCTGCTCAGATTGAGCGCAAAGGCGTAGTTGTGCGCGGATGACTGGAAGGCGGTGCTGAAGCTTTCGCCAATGAGCAGCCCGTTCGTGATGGCAAAGATGCCGATCCCTCCACTTGTGGGGGCTGGATACTTCCAGACAACCGATCCATCTTTAGCTCTGATTGCCAGCAACCCCTCTGTGTTGGCGACCATATAGATGACTCCGTCGCTCACCTGCTGAATAAACGTAAAGGTATTCGCTGGCTTTGTTTGCCAGAGCAGCGCGCCGGTCTTATCATTGACAGCGTAGAGCGCGCCGTTGTTGCCGCCCAGGTAGACGACCCCGCTGTCCACTTTGGCTGAGTCGAAGTAGGTGTAAAAGCTGCTCGTCTGATAGTGCCAGCGTTCAGAGCCAGCTTTGGCATCCAGCGCGATCAGCCGATACTCGGAGAAGCTGTTCTGCGGATCGCTGGCCGTCAGATAAGCCAGGCCGTTATCGACTCCCCAAAAGCTGAACGGCAGTGTGGACCCATCGGCGGGATAGACCCACTGCTGCGCGCCAGTCCTGGCATCGAGGACATAGAGGCTGGCGACGCCGTTCTGGGTGTTGGGGATGGCGGAAGTCAGATAGACCTGCCCGTTGACAATCTGCGCCTGCTGCACCGGGTTTTGCGGTTGGAACTGCCACTGCATAGAGCCATCGCTGGCGTTGAGGGCTTCCAACAAGTTCTGGCCGGTTGGCGCCAGATAGACCACGCCATCCTCAAGAGCGATAAAGGCGCCCGGCGTCGTCGTGTGCCATTTCATCGAGCCGGTGCTGGCATCCAGCGCGTACAGCGTGCCGCCGTTGAACTGGGTGGAGAGGCCCTGGGCAATGATCACATAGAGGATGCCGCTGTCTACCGTCTCCACTTGCGGGAAGCCGCCCAGGCTGACGCTCCAGCGCACGCGGCTGCTCCCGGCGTCCAGGGCGTAGACCTTGTGATCGAGCGCGCCAAAGTACACCGTTCCCTGATTCAGCAGGGGTTCTGAGACCTCGGCTTTGGCGCTGTAGCTCCAGCGTTGCTGCCCACTGATCGCGTCCAGCGCGCCGATAGTGTATTGGGGCGACCCGCCGGTCGCATTGGCGCCATAATACAGGCTCAGCGGCGGCGGACCAGATGGCCCCAGCGCCTGGGTGGGAAAGACAAGGGGCGGAGCCTGGCCCGCGCGCCCGCTGCTGCCGCACGCGGCCAGCAGCAGCAGGCTCAGGATCAGCAGTGCCTGGGCTGTTCTGCGCATGGCTTGGTCTCCTCTTCTTCTGGCTGAGATGCTGTCTATTACAGACTACGCTCCAGAAGACCGCTCCCTCACAGAAATCGCTCATACCTCATCCTGATGAATCCTACTGATAGCGCCGACGGCCCTGGCGGCGCATGTGTACCGCCGGCTTCTAGCCGGCAAATCGTTCGCCAGCACGGTGGCTGGCGCTACCAGCATCAGCGGCCCCCTTAACGGGAGGGAGTATCAGCCGATCTGGCGATTGAACCAGACCAGCGCGTCCGGCCAGGCGCTGTCGGGCAGATCAGAGGCATCGGCCACCCCAAAGTCGGCTGCCGTCGCCGCCAGCGTCTCGGCAATGGGCCTGCCCTGCTGCGCCCGCAGCCCCCGCGCCAGCAGATACAACTGCGCCAGGCGCTGCGGCGAATATCCCACCTCTGGCCGCGCCTGCGGCGCCTCTAAAGCAGCCACACGGAGTAAGAGGCTCTGGTGTTCGGCTTCTATCACAGCCACGCGCCGCGTGAGAGTCTGATGGTCGGCTTCTACCACTGTCAAGCCATCAATAGTGCGCGAGAATCCCTGCTTTATCTGCTCCCAACCATCTGGTGGGTCTTCGGGGATAGGCTCAAAGAATGCCTGCTCTGGCTGAGCAAAGGCGCGTTCAAGGATAGAGACAGCTTCACGCTGTAAGATCAAGGCCAGCGTTCGCTTCGCTTCAGATAATCGGCTGGTGTGCAGAGATGCTAGCCAGAGGGGAATCGCCCAATGAAGCAGCACATCCGCTCTCTGTGGGCCACCTGATGTAGCAATAACTGCATCTTTCAGGGCATCTGCAAGCGAGGCGGTTCGCCGGATGCGCTGCATTTGGCCTACCCGATTGAGGTCTAATCCCTCACACAAAGAGCGCAGTGTTGCGCCAATTCGTTTGCCTGGCAGTAGCACAGCGATAATTGGAGGCAGGTCAGGCACAATGCTCACCGGCTTAGGAACAGCAAGTTCTATCATAGTTAAACACCTCTGTGGGTAGCGGATTGCCTAATACAATCCCCTTTGATCAAAGAGGATTGTATTAGGCAATCCGCTTTGGCTCTGACACAGGATGGTCGGACCCACCCCCTTGTTGAGAAGGGGGTGGTCGAAGCCCCTCCCCTTTGAGGAAAAAGGTTGTTGGTATTACACCAACGACTTCTTGTGGATAGGTGGGTTGTTGTTATGACAATGCACCCCTTCGCCTCCTTGTTTTAGATTGAGGCGCTGGACGGAGGAGAGAGCGGGGGCATAGAATGCGGACTAGCCCCGCGCGTCGGTCCTCCCGGCGCCTGGGTCATGGTAGCCGTCGCTGTTACTCGCAGCGACGGCTATCGCGGTCTTCGATGCAGCAGAGTATACCCCTGGTTGCTAACGCTGTCAAGGGGCAAAGGCAAGTGTGTACCCCCGGCGTCTCGTCGGGCCGCCCTGGGGGTGGCATAGGCGGGTGTGTACCCCCGGCGTCTCGTCGGACCATCCTGGGGCCGAGTGGTGGGCCACCGCTGGGACGCCTGAAGCGCCCGCGTGTAGCGCCGCCGTCCCCGGCGGCGAATCGCCAGGCTGTCGCAAACGTCTCTCCCCAGGCATGCCCGCCTTTCCCGCGCCCCTCCAGGCGGCGCGCTCCTGTCCCGCTGCCGTCTCGGCGGCGAAACGGTGCGCCCGCCACGCCGTAACGCGCTGGGTGCGAGCGTTCAGGTGCGCGCCAGACCACACCCCAGCCGGCAAGGATGCTGGCGCTACAAGTGGGCCGCCGCGTGTAGCGCCGCCGTTCCCGGCGGCGAATCGCCCGGCGATTGGGACCCGCCTCGCCAGGAACGAGCGCCCGCGCCAGTCCCGCAGGGACTTCCTGGCCGCAGGCCCGTAGCAGCGCATTCATTCGCCGCAACCCTGGGCGGGGCGACTTCAGTCGGCGGGGTGGGGCCGCGTGCCGACCAGATCGGCACAGGTGGCTCAAAGATGTCAGGGAGAGTGCCAGCGACTGCCGACGGCCAAAATGCGCGCAAGGTGCAACTCTAGCAACTCCGGCAATTCTAGCAATTCTTGCGCGCCAGCCCTCTCCACGCCTGGCCTGAGCAGCCCCAAAAGAATTGCGCCTCTGGCATCTCGGCAACGCTTGCCACTGTTAGCAGCCCCCTGGCACGTCGATCTTCATCCCAGCCCGCGCAGGCGGGCTTTGTGGCGCAGCCCCCTGGCGCGGATGTATCCGCCAGCCCGTCTTATCCCTCAGCCTGCTCCAGCAGACGCAGCAGGCGATAGCCGCCTTCCTCGATGTCAACTGCCAGTTCGTGCAGGTCTTCGGCGCGGCTGGTCTCCCCCTCAATCCACGCATT
>JBJKSJ010000408.1:0-5704 GCA_046704085.1 Ktedonobacterales bacterium
CCTCCAAAGGGAACCAGCTTCGCCAGTTCCTCGGCTCCATAGCGCAGCGCCAGCCCACCCGAAATCACAGCCACCACCTCGCGCGCGCGGCTGGCCGAAAATGGCTCGCCGTAGATGGCGGCGATGCGCAGCACCAGCCGAATCTGCGTGCCCAGCAGGATGGGTATATCGATCAGCGGTATCGGCTCCAGGCCGGCGGCCAGACTGAGCAGCGTCGAGTTGCGGATAATTCTGGCAACCGCCTCGCGCCGGAAGGCGGGAAGCTCGCGGCCAATCATTACCGCTGCTTCGGGGCTGGCGTCGATCATTGCCGGAATCAAATCTTCGGTCACGTTCGTCCCATTGATGGCCGAGATAGGTATCACCTCTTCGACCTCCAGCCGCACCGCCAGATCGTCGCACATGTCCTCCGGGTCGTCGCGCATCAGATCGATCTTGTTGACCGCTACGATGATGGGTTTGCCCGCGCGCTTTACCTCTTTGTAGAGGGCTTCATCGTCTTTTTGGAAGCCGCGCGTCCCATCGACCATGAGCAAGATGACCGAGGCTTCCTTGACGCCCTTCTCCATGATATCGGGCAGGTGGCCGGGGGTATCGATGAGGGCAAAGGGTCCAAACGCGCCGCGAATGAGCATTTTGGTGGTGCCAGCCTCCGGCGATACTGGCGAAACGTGCTGCCCCTTCAGGGTATTGAAGAGCGTGGATTTGCCGGTATTGGGCAGGCCAACGATGGCGATCTTGGAGGTAAGCGCCCACTGAATCTCGCCCTGGGCTGTCTTCCAGTTTACCGCCGTCATAAAATCGCGGACCAGACTGATATTACCAGGCAGCTTTGTCAGCGAGCCTACGCCAATGCGCCGCCCCTCGCCTTCGGCTGCAAACAGGAGATTCTTCAGCACGATTTTCTTCCTCCGTTCCCATTCCGCTTACTGGAAGCTGAGCCGCCACCTTCAGCAGAGCAGGCATTTGTAATAACTTGTCGCCTGCTCTTTCAGCATACCACAGGCGCGCCTCGCCAGCAAGAGCCGCTTGTGCAAATCTCATGCCGTCCCCACTGGCGGGAAGAAAGAGGCAGCCCTTTAATGGGCTGCCAACTGAGCCGGAGCGTTTTTCAGCAGTTCGGCCAGATGATCGATGGCCTGCTCCAGTTCGGCTTCCAGGGTGAAGCCATGCGGCGCCAGGCGTATCGCTTCCCCCCGCGCCGAAGCGATGACTCCCCGCTTGCGCAGTTCCCCTTCAAGCGCGTGGGCTTGCGCTGGGGAACCAACGTCGATGGCCGTCACCGACCCTTTGGGCGCGCCTGCCAGTGGACCCAGGATGCTCAGGCCGCGCTCTGGCGCGGCACGATAGGCCAGGGCTGAAAGGCGGTCGATCTGCGCCTTGATCTCCGCCACGCCGGTCTGCTGAATCAACTCCATGCCTGCTCGCGCGGCGTAGGCGCTGATGAGGGGCGGTGTCCCCAGATCGAAGCGGCTGGCGCCAGACGCATACTCCAGGTCAGAGGGATCAAAATCAAACGGCTTCTCGCGCCCAAACCAGCCGGTCATCGCCGGTTCAAGCTTTTCGCGCGCCTGGGGGCGTACATAGAGAAAGGCGATGCCCGCCGTTCCCAGCAAATATTTGAGCGCGCCTGCCACCAGGAAATCCACCCCGCTGGCCTGCACATCAATCGGCACACTCCCGATGCTCTGATACGCATCGAGGGCGACCAGCACGCCCTGGTCATGCGCTGCCTTGACAACTGCCTGCGCATCCAGCAGGGCGCCGTTGGCATAGCTCACGTGGGGCATTGATACCAGCGCCGTCGTTTCATCGAGCGCCGCCACAACCTGCTGGGCGTCGATCACGACCCCAGGGTGGGTGTGGCGTGTCGGGCGACTGGAGCGGCTCGCAGCGAACCGATCAGCATCTATGACCTCGGCCTCGTTGCCGGTAAGCAGATCAAGCTTCCAGCCGGGCGCTGCGCGGGTTGCGGCATGCCATGCCTGCGCCACACCTGGGAACTCGACGGCGCTGCTCAGAATACGCCCTCGCGCCGCCCCCGGCTGCATGAGCGCGCTGGCGAGGGAGGAGACCAGTTGGGAGACTGAAGTCCCCACAGCCACATCCTCAGGCTGGGCGCCAATCAGCGCGGCGAAGGCGCTGCGCGCGCGCTCAACCTCTTCAACCCAACCGTCCCAGTGCATCCCAAGCTCGGCCCAGCCATCCAGAAACGTCTGGATGGCTGCCCGCACCGGCTTTGCCTGCGGGGCTTGCGAGCAATTGGCGAGATAGATGCTGGTTTCCACCAGCGGGCAGGCTGCGCGGAACTGCTGAAGGGTCGGGGGGAAGGCGAAGGCGCTTGTGTTGGGCATCAGAAGCTTCTTTCTCTTTCATTGGCGAGGCGCTTCTCCTGGTAGTCCTCACCGGCTCTGGGGCCATACGCTGACCCGCCAGAAGATCATACATTGATCGGGCTGCCGCTTCAAGTGGGCCGTCAGCTCAAGAGCAGCTTGCATCTGGCAATGGTCACAACAGCAAGCAGGTTCGTTATTTGATCTTGGGGCCAGCAATAGAGGAAGCTGATCTCTTGACAGGGCAATCGGGCTACCTTACAATGGGCTTACTAGAAATCGTTGCTAGCTAGCTATCAGGATGAGGGAAATGGCTCAAGCTCAGTTCAGGGTCTGAATAGGTTGGCTTTGCCCTTTTCCCCTTGAAAGCCACTGGTTGGCATAGAGAAAAATGGAAGGAGGACGCGGCTTCCCTCGCTCGCTCTAGCGAGAGGGTTCCGCCGCGTTATCTGATGAATAGCACAGCACCTGACCAGATGATTGCTCCCTATGTGGCTCCCTATACGGCTATTGGCATCTCCACCGTTGTCTACACAGTACGTGAGCGACGGCAAATTCGCGTGAACCTGCAAACAATTGAAGATGCCATCCACGCTGCGATGGGCGTTGTCTCGATTAACCTGCCCGTTAAACTGATCACGCTCGCTGAGGGAGCCTTGACTGGTTTCCCTGACGAGATCTTCAATATCCCTCATATCACTGCGGCGCGAGACATTTTTATTGACATTCCTGGGGAGGAAACGGAATACCTGGGTCGACTGGCCCAACATTATCAAACCTACATTATTATGCAGTGTAAGGCGCGCTGGCCGGAGATCATCGCTGATCGGTATTTTAATACCCTGGCCGTCATCAGCCCGGAGGGCCAGGTCGTCCATAAGGCGGCCAAAAACCATATCTGGTGCCGCGAACATTCGACGGTGCCCCATGATGTCTACTCGCGTTGGGTAGAGGTATTTGGCGATGGGATCGAGGCTTTCTATCCAGTGCTGCGCACGCCGGATATTGGCGTGATCGGTACGATCTGCTGTAGCGATGGCGAATATCCTGAAGCGGTACGCGCGCTGGCGTTCAACGGTGCAGAAGTGGTCTACCGGCCCAGCGAGGCCGTGCCGATGACCGGGAGCAGCTATCCTGGCGGCGGCGGCTGGCTGATTCAGAACCAGGGCCATGCCCAGTTTAACAGCGTCTATATGATCTGCCCCAATGTGGGTCCGGTCTACGCCCACCCGCAGATGAAGCATCCGATGGACGTTGGTGGCGGGAATGGGCATATTGTCGATTACCTGGGCAATGTAATTTCCTACAGCCCTTCTGGCTACAATACGTTTGTGGCCGCCACAGTGAACATTGACGCCCTGCGTCAGTTCCGCACGATGAATCTCAACACCAACTGGCTCAAAGATATGCGCATGGAACTCTTCCGCCGCATGTACGAGCGCCCTATCCACCCCAAAGACCTGGCACTGCACCAACCTCCAGGATCGCATGCCGAGGTGGACGAGATCTATCGTGCCAATATCGAGCGCTTAATCGCCTACGGCGCCTATACCCCTCCGGCATATCGCGCGCCTGGTCCAAAGTATTATCCATCCGCTCCGACACCAGAGGAGGAGTGGGAAAGCGTGCGCGCATTGTGGGATGGCTGGCCGCCTGAGGAGTAGCGCCAGGCTACCTATCCCGTGCCCCTTCCGGCGGGTGAAGAGGTGGCTCAGTGCACGAGGGAAAGCACCCCGACTGAGGAGAAACTCAGTCGGGGTGCTTTCCCTGGTGTGTTCAGCTAGACCGGCTTATGACCGTACCGAGTGACGGTTAGACCGCAGGATCAGCATCCAGATGTCCTCCGGTTCTGCTGCCAGGAATGCGTGAACGGCTCCGATAGCAAGCGAGGCCAGCACCAGCAACGCTACCCAGAAGAACCAGTCCCCAGGCGCCATCAGCGGCGTCCAGGGTGCGGTAAAGACAAGATAGCAGGCTGCAATCGTGGCGAGTACGCCAATGACCGAGCAGGCCAGGATCAGAGGGGCAGATCCTCCCCCTGCCTCCTGTGCCCGTCGTTGATAGCGGACCACCAGCACCCCGCCGACGATAAAGAGTCCCAGTGCCGAGATTGCCCACAGCATCAACGCGGAGGCGGGAATCAGATTGTACACGATGATCTGAAAGCTCGCCCCCTGGTTTGACCCAATGGGCACTAGAAAGAACACCACCAGGGCGAGGACCGCCAGAATCAACACCTGTACGGTGTTCGCGCGCCGGGGAACGCCATTGTGATCCAGTTTGCCTAATCCTGCGGGCAGGCGGTGGTCTAAGGCCGTCATAACCAGCAGTCGGCTCTGTACCAGACAATAGGCGCCGCTGCTGACAGTATAAAAGATGACCAGCCCCAGGGTGCCCACGACGCTGAGCAAATGTCCAACCGGACCACCAAATGCCACCAGAAACACCAGTCCGATATTTCCCTGTAGCCCCGCGCTCAAGGGATTGGTAGGATCTTGCGGCAGGATCACTGCCAGTGCCAGCCAGGCGATTAGATAACCTGCGATAATGATCAACACTGTGCGTGGGAGGTAACGCGCAATAATGCCCTCCTGCCGGTCGCGCACCTCACGGCTCAGATTGAGCGGCAATTGGATGCCTAAACAGGCCAGAATCACCGTTGAGTAGAAGGTGAAGTTGCCAGGATTTAAGCTAAACTGCCCGCTGCTAAAATCTGTTTGCGACTGGTGGCCGCCCAGCAGCCAGATCGCGGTTGCAATCCCCATCAGCACGATCACAGCCAGATAGAAATACAGCGCGCCACGAATCAGCCGCTGCGCGTAGAGAATCGGCAGGCAGGAGATCGCCCACGTAATCGCCAGGACAGCCAGGGCTACCAAGCCTTGCTGCCAGGGTTCCACCAGCCAGGCTTGTCCAAAACTCGCCCCCAGGCCAGTCAGGAATCCTGATACAATGGTGCCTGCCCCTAGAATGAGCAGGACCGGGGGCCACCAGAGACAAAAAAAGCCGAGCAAGCTATCCCAGAATGGACCCAGCGCCTTAAAGACCCAGACATAGAAGGCTCCCTGTTCTGGGAACATGCGAGCGAGCTTGCCAGTGATGATGGCACTGGGGATGAGAAACGTCAGGAAACCAATCAACCAGTAAGGCAGCGCCGCTGCCCCTGCATATGTCATCACCGATGTGTTGCTGACATACAGGATCAGCGCGAGGGCCAGGATCACTAGATCGTTGGTACGCAGGACCGCAGGGAATGTCCCACGAACCAACACTTCAGAGGGCAGCGTGCCTCTCGTCTGGCCTTCAAAGTTTCTGGGGTCGAAGGGTGGGTCATCGGGGGGGGGCGCGGCCCCCCTGCCCCCCCTTGGGGG
>JBJKSJ010000409.1:0-2065 GCA_046704085.1 Ktedonobacterales bacterium
GCCAGGTATTCTTGTCGTCGGGTTCTAGCTCTTGCCAGTCGATGCCTGCCAGACTCCGTTTCTCAGTCAGAAAGGCGAGCTTTTCTGTTTTGCGCCACATCTCCGGCACACGATAATAGCGCAGGAATCGGGCTGGATTCTTGGAATTATGCACGGCAACGGTGATGCCCACGCCCACCTGAATGCCAAAGACGTTATGCGTTGTGCCAGAGAGCCTGGGATTCTGGCGCACATTGCCATGCAAATCAAGATGATAGATTTGGGTGAAGTCATTCAAGAGGTGCTTGCGCATCCCATCAAAGGCAATCTGGTCAATAAAAGAATTATTGCTGACAAAACAGACAATCCCATCGCGTTTGCCCAGCCGATCTGTGGCCCAGCGGAAGAACTTGACGTAAGCATCGTAGAGCTTGGTATTGAGCGTGGCTTTCGAGGAGGTTGCATAGGTATCATGGATACGCCCATCCACCTGCTTGTACTGCCGGTTCTTGTTGTTGTCGTTCTCGTTCATCTGGCCGACGTTATAGGGTGGGTTGCCGATGATCACCGTGATCTCGGCCTGGTTCTCGCGCTCCACGCGGGCCGTGTTCGCCTCGCTGAACATCTTCGTCTGCTGGCCCTCCGTCAGCATATCCAGCGTGTCCGCGAAGCAGATGCCCTCGAAGGGCAGATACTCGCCGGTCTGCTCGTAATAGGCGTGTTCGATGTTCAGCGAGGCGATATAGTAGGGCAGCAGCATGATCTCGTTGGCAAAAAGCTCCCGCGTATACTTGCGGCGCAGCGCGCTGCCAGCCACGCGCCGCAGGATATTGACCAGAAAGTTGCCCGTGCCCGTCGCCGGGTCCAGAATCTGCACGCCCTCGGCGCTCAGGTCTTTGCCAAACTCCTGGCGCAAGACGGCATCCACGCTGGCGACCATAAAGTCCACGATCTCCTGCGGCGTGTAGACGATGCCATAGGTATCCGCCTGCTTGATGGCAAAGCCCTGGAAGAAGCGTTCATAGACGGTATTGAGGAAGCGCTGCTTCTCCGTCCAGTCCATGCGCGAGCGCGCCGCCTCCTCAATCGCCAGGTAGAAGCGGTCCAGCCCCTTGAGGAACTCCGTGCGGTTGAAGGCGCGGCTGGTCAGCGCGGCGATCACCGTCTCGATCTCGCGGGCGATCACATTGCGCCGGGTGAAATCGGGGTTATCGAAGACCTTGCGAAAGAGCCGCTCGGTCAGCAGGTGCTGCACCAGCATCTCATCGATGGCCGCCACGCTGATCTGCGGATTCAGCGCGCCTTTGCAGAGCGCGTGGAACTCCGCAAAGGCATGCTGAAACGGCTCGTTGACCCTGCCGCCGCGCTCCTGATTGATCAGCGCCAGCAGCCCCTGCGCCAGATCGGGCACGCGGCCCTTGAACTCCGCGACGGCGCGCTCGAAGGTCTCGATGGCCGGTTCGGTATAGCTGAAGAACTCCTTGAGCAGATCGACCAGCCACTGCGGCTGCGTCAGGTCGAAGCGTTCCACGCGCTTGCCGCCCTGATACAACACGGCGGAGGTCGTATCCTCGAAGATCGTATTCGTCAGCGGATAGCCGCGCGCGATCTTCTTGCGAATCTCCGTCTCCAGATCGTCCTTGGGGTCTTTGGCCTCCCAATAGCCGCGCTGAAACGTATTGAGGTCGATCAGCGTGCCATCGGGCCGCGCGCCATTGGCAAGCTGAAACTCCTCCATCAGCGTCCAGCCCTGCTCGCGCCCAAATGTCACCAGCAGCCCCTGAAACGCCCGCCGCAGCGCGCCCTCGTTCGCGTCGCGCTGCCCGCGCACCTCGCTCAGCGCGCGATAGTATTCGGCAATCGCCTTGTGCTGTGGCGTAATCTTCATGCTCGCTGCCCCCCTCATACGCATACTCTTCCTTCAGTATACCAGAGGTTGCGCGGCTGGGCTAGAGGGGCTGGCGGATACACAGGGCGATGTAAAAGTCGCGGGCGGTGGGGGCTGGCGGATACATCCGCGCCTACGGCGGCGGGCGCTTGCCTCGGCTGGGCCTCGGCACTCTCGCTGCGCTCGTGCGCCCGCGCC
>JBJKSJ010000410.1:0-16474 GCA_046704085.1 Ktedonobacterales bacterium
GCCACCAATCGCGTGACTTGTACATCGCCCGCCGCAGCGCGTCTGCGGCGGGCGTATAATGAAACTGGCGTGAGAAGGGCCGCCTGGAGTAAGGACCATGCAATGGATTTGGTGAAAGTCTATAAAGTGGGCGATGCGCTGACACTGGCGTTGCCTGCGGAACTGATTGAGACGCTGCGCCTCACCGAGCAAGTTCGCTTTGCAGTGGAGCGCGTTGGCGAGGAAATTGTGCTGCGGCGTGTGCCGTCGGAAGCGCAGGAGCAGCCGCAGCGCCGCCAGCTTTCGGCGCGCGAATTGTTGCAGCTTCCGCCAGAGGAGCGCGATCACATTCTTGCCGAAGCTGCCGCCGCGATGGAAGCGGAATACCGAACCAACCGCGACCTGACTGATTTTGAGGCTTTTGGTGAGGATGACCTGTATGATGAGTATTCCCAGTAGGGGCGAAGTCTGGCTGGTGCAATTTGACCCCTCAGTGGGAGCAGAGATACAAAAGGAGCGCCCAGCAGTGGTGATGAGTCCATCATCGGTTGGGCGTTTGCCGCTTCGCATTGTGGTTCCGATCACCGATTGGAAAGAGCATTATGCCGCAGCACCCTGGTTCGTTTTTCTTTCTGCAACCGCTACGAACGGTCTGCTAAAAGACTCTGGCGCCGATGCGTTTCAGGTGAAGTCCCTTTCTGAAAAGAGATTGAGAGCCAGGCTGGGAACCCTGGCTCAAAGCGAAGTTGATGCTATCGCTGATGCCATCGCCCTTTGTGTTGGTTATCGTTGAGATTTGAGCAATTCCGGCGCAGCGGCCATAAGCGCGCAAACGCCCGGCCCGCCGCAGCGCGTCTGCGGCGGGCCGGGCAGAGATGTCGAGGGAATGGGCTGCTACTTCAAGCCAAGCAGTGCACGCACGTCCTCCAGGGCTTTCAGGACGATGAGCTTTTTAAGGGTTGCTTCGTCTGCGCGACTCAAAGCCTCTAATACATCCTCGCTGAGCGCGCCAAAGCGATCCTCCAGAGCGGTTTGAGCGATCTCGCGCATGCCTTCTGCCTTGATCTGGCTCCCCAGTTCCGCCTTGATTTTTGCTTCCAGTTCTGGCCGCATGATCTCAGCGGCAGCCTCAGCAAAGCTCGATTCTTTCCAAATCTCTTCGATCATATGATCCCTTTCTAGTGCTTTCATCAGGTCCACTGTTGGCAGGCGCATGCCTACCAGCACCCCCAAAAGTCCAATCAACCGGCTTTTTCCCTGGCGTTCAATGGGCGCCTGGGAAATCTGTTGTGCAACAGCAAACGTTGTGCCTTCCGTCACCTGCGCGCCCATCAGGTCGGCAAGCGGCTAGAGTACCGGATAAGGCTGCTCTGAGAGACGTTCTTGCGGCACTTCCCAAAGCCGGATGACGCTGTAGCGCCACCTCTTTAGAAACGCTGCTCTCTTTCAAGACAAACCCTTGGCGGCCCAGGCAGAGTGGGCAGAGTGGGCATTCTTGCGCTCTGGGCTGCTCCTGGCCTGGCATCCATATCTTGTAGCCTGCCTTGTTGGTTGGATATACTGCCTGAAGGGAGGACTGGCTTGCTCCAGATTCAGACATGGGCTGCATCTTGTCGTCCCTAGAGAGGAGTCTGTGATGCTCAATCCGAAGCAGCGGCGGCTCTACCAGCGGGGCTATGCCGGGCTGCTGGCGCAGATCACGCGGTTGGTTCAGTTGGCCCCGGCTCCCGACTCGAACATTGGCGCCCTGGTTCTCTATGGGTCAACTGCGCGCCTGGAGCCGCATCGGGACAGCGATGCCGATCTGCTCGTTCTGCTGTGCGACTGGGAACGCCGGGATCAGGGGAGTGATGTTATCGTCGAAGCGAGCAGCATTGAGGATGTCTGGCCGTTCTCGCCCTTGCGAACGAATCTCCAGGTCAGTAATCTCCCGGCGGAACTGCTGGATCAGATTGCCCAGGACGGGGTCCTTCTCTACCTGCGCCCAGGACTTCAGCTTCCCGCCACGCTTCAGTCGCTCCGGTCCTATGCGGACTGGCGCGAACAGGTCCAGCGTCTGTTGCAGCAGCCGATCTCGGCCTCAACGGGCAAGAGCAGCGCCAGAGACGTATAAACCCAGGTGAACGAAAAATTGCCAGCAGAGGGATGTACCCTGCTCTGCTGGCAACTGCTGGTGTTGCTCCGTCGCTCTACCCCTGGCTGGCGGCCAAGTCTGCGCCGCGATGCAGGTCTTCGACGCCCAGCGCGCCAATATCGCCGGGCGCGGCTGGCTCCAGCGCCTCGGCCAGCACCTCGCTGGCGTCGGAGACGGGGACAAAGCGCATCTGCTCGCGCAGGTCTTTGGGCAGGTCTTCCAGGTCCGGCTCGTTGCGCTTGGGCAGGATCACTGTCTTGATGCCCGCCCGGTGCGCCGCCAGCACCTTCTCTTTCAGTCCGCCGATGGGCAGCACTTTGCCGCGCAGCGAGATTTCGCCGGTCATCGCCACATCCGAACGCACCTTGCGCCCGCTTGCCAGCGAAGCTATGGCGGTCGTCATCGTCACGCCCGCCGAGGGGCCGTCCTTGGGCGTGGCGCCCGCCGGAACGTGAATGTGGATGTCCTTGTCCTGAAAGACGTTAGGATCAATGCCCAGCGCGACGGCGTTGGAGCGCACGTAGCTTAGCGCCGCCTGGGCCGATTCGCGCATCACGTCGCCAAGCTGGCCGGTCAGAATCAGCCGGTTCTCTTTGCTGGGCGTCATGGCAGCTTCGACAAAGAGGATGTCGCCGCCAACCGGCGTCCAGGCCAGGCCGGTGACGACGCCTGGGCGGTCAATGCGCTCAGCCACCTCTTCCATAAAGCGCGGGCGGCCCAGCAGTTCGGGCATCTGCGCGGCGGTGACTTTGAATGGCCCCGCTTTGCCCTCCGCGACGCGCATGGCGACCTTGCGGCAAACAGTGGCAATCTCGCGCTCCAGATTGCGCACGCCTGCCTCGCGCGTGTATTCAATGATGATGCGTCGGATCGCGGAGTCCTCGAAGCTGATCTCGTCCTGTTTCAGGCCGTTGGCTTTGATCTGCTTGGGCAGCAGATAGCGCCGGGCGATATGGACTTTTTCCGCTTCGGTATAACCTGAAAGCTCCAGAATCTCCATGCGGTCCCGCAGCGGCGGCGGAATCGGCTCCAGTGAGTTGGCGGTGGCGATAAACATCACCCTGGAGAGATCGAAGGCCAGGTCCAGATAGTTATCGCGGAAGTTATAGTTTTGCTCCGGGTCCAGCACCTCCAGCAAGGCCGAGGAGGGGTCGCCGCGCCAGTCGGCGCCCACCTTATCCACCTCATCGAGCATCATCACCGGATCATTGGCCCCGGCCCGGCGCAGCGTCTGGATGATGCGTCCAGGCAGCGCGCCAATATAGGTCCGGCGGTGGCCGCGAATCTCCGATTCATCGTGGATGCCGCCCAGCGACATGCGCGCGAACTCGCGCCCCAGCGCGCGGGCGATGGACTGTCCCAGCGAGGTTTTGCCCACGCCTGGTGGGCCAACGAAGCAGAGAATCGGTTCGCGTCCCACCCAGGTGGGCGCTTTCTGCGCTTTGCCGTCTTTCTCCGCCGTCTCTACGCCGGTTTCGCTGCCCAGGCGCTCCTCTTTCAAGCGACGAACGGCCAGATACTCCAGGATGCGATCTTTGATCTTTTCCAGATCATAATGATCCTCATCCAGCACCTGGCGGGCGTGTGACACGTCGATCTTCTGGCCGGTGCTTTTGCTCCAGGGCAGACTGACCAGCACATCGAGATAGGTGCGGATGACCGAATATTCCGGCGAGGCGGCGGGCAGCTTCTCCAGCCGCGAGAGTTCACGCAGCGCCTCTTTGTTAGCCTCTTCGGGCATGCCCGCCTGCTCGATCTGCTCGCGGAGTTGATTGATCGTCGCGGCCTCTTCGCTCTCCTCGCCCAGTTCCTTCTGGATGGCCTTAAGCTGCTCGCGCAGAAAGTATTCGCGCTGCGCCTTGCCCATCTCTTCCTGCGCCTGGCTCTGAATCTTCTTGCCCAATTCCAGCACTTCCAGTTCTTTGGTCAGGAATTGGGTCATCCGGCGCAGCTTCTCCTGGACCGAATCTTCCTCCAACAGTTGCTGCCGGACTTCCAGGTCCATCTGCACGCTGTTGGCGATGAGATAGACGACCTGCCGGGGATCATCGATATTCAGGGCGGCCAGCGCCAGTTCATTGGGCAGATATTGCACCAGGCTCACCAGGCGCTGGAAAAGCTGCACAGCGTTGCGCTTGAGCGCCTCCAGCTCTACGCCATCTTCAACCATCTCTGGCGCTTCTTCAACGCGCGCTAGCAAGTAAGGTTGTTCTGCTATGTATTCCTGGATGCGAATACGCTCCAGCCCTTGCACAATGATCTGGATGGTGCCATCGGGCGTGCGCAGCATCCGCGCGATGCGCGCTGCCGTGCCAATGAGGAACGTGTCATCCGGCCCGGCAGTCTCAACCTCCGGCGACTTCTGCGCGACCAATCCAACCAGACGGTTGCCGCGCATGGCGTCGTCGATCAGCTTGATCGAACGCTCCTGACCGACGCCCAGCGGCATCATAGTCAGGGGGTAGACAACCGTCTCTTTCAGCGGCAAGATGGGCAACACGTCTGGAATGCTGATACGCCGCTCTTCTTCAGCCTGCGGGCGCACCCCTGGCTCTGCCGTTTCCAGCACAGCTTCTTTGCCCTCGCCTGACGCTTCCCCCTCGTCCTCGTCCTCCTCTTCGTCGGAGGCGCCTTCCCGAGGCAGGCGCGCGCCAGCGGCGGATGTGCCCTTGACGGCCTCTTCCAACTCCTCCAAAAGTTCTTCCAGTTTCTCCAAATCCCCTTCCATCAACTCGGTGTCTTCTAGCGCTGGGGGCGCTTCATGCTTTTTACGCTCTTCAGACATGTGGTATGTCCCCCTTGCTGCTCACAATCAGCGTCCGGCTGGCCGGAGCATTGTAGTGGCGGGGGGTGGGATTGTTGCCGATTTCGCTGCTGCTCGATGTATCTTGCTCGCTTCCAGGCAATGGCTGACCGGTGGCCCCGCCCTGGAAGGTGAACTGCTTTGGCTCGCTTTCTGCTGCCTTGGGCAGTAAGACGTGCAGGAAGCCATCTTCGTAGTGCGCGTCTACCTGCGCGCGGTCGATCTCAGCGGACATAAATATCTCGACGCGGAACGGGCCGTAGCGAATCTGCGCCTCGTGGTAACAGATCGTATCGTCATGCTCGTGGTCGTTGCGGCGCTCGCCGCTGACGACCAGCGCGTCGCGGTAGAGCGTCACATCGATCTCGTCCTCGCGCATCCCGGCCAGTTCGATCTTAACGGTAATGGCGTTGGGCGTCTCGTGGATGTCGGCGGGCGGACGCCACGCGCTGGGGCGGTGCAGGAAGGTTTGCTGCTGGCTCTGGCGCACCAGTTCGTGCCAGAGTTGGCGATAGTGGCGCTCAAGTTCTTGGGGTGAACCTTGAATGTAGCGGTAAGTCACAGAGCGGTAGCGCAAACGCATGGGGAAATCACCTCGGTTTCTGGGTCCGCGCAGCCGGAGGCAGAAAGCTGCTGCCTGGGAATGCTGCCCTCGGCGCGCCTGGCCTCTGCTCTATTCATTCACCGTAGGCAGGTCTTTTTCGCCGCTGGCAAGCTCGGCCTGGCAGTCCTGGCAGAGGTACTCGTACGCGGAACGTTCATCAGAGAGGGCATCACTGGGAACAAGCAGCGCCTGCTGGCGTAAGGTGAGCCTGCCGCAGCGGGCACATTGGACGTAGTCAGCCGGAAAGACCGCGCGCTGCGTGCCAAGTATATCTTCTTGCATAGCCGAAAAACCTCCTGTCCGTTTTGGGGGCACTCTGCCGCTGCTGGTTCTGGAGCGTCTGAAGCACCAGAATCCATTCTTGATTATGGCATGCCGGCCCGGCAAAACGCAAGATGCTCTGCTGGGCTTAAAAGCAGGCAGCAGGCACCGTAGGCCAGAGGGCGCGTTAGAACTCGCCTGCCGCCGGACCCGGCACCCGGTCGTCGCCCTGCCGCCGGGTAATGCGGCGCTCGTCCAGGTGTTCCATCAGGGCGAGCATATACTTGCGTGTCGTTCCCAGCAGGTCGCGGGCCTCGGCGACGGTGATGGTGTTGTGTGCGCGCAGATGCGCGAGAATGCGCCGGATCGCCTCATCATAGGCGTCGCGGGTGAGAAGCACGCTGTCGCTGACCTTGACCAGCGTGCCCTGCTCGATCAGCGTGGCTGTGACCTCCGGCCCGACCGCCGCTTCAACCTCGGCGCGCCCCGGTGGGCTAAACGGATTCGCGTGGAACTGGCGCAGCAGGGCATCGACTTTGCGCTGCTGGTCGGGGGTGAAGCGCGGCACATGCTCTGGCAGGCGCACGGCGGTCGCGGAAGCAGCTTCGGCCAGATCGCCAGCGGCAATCAAGGCCGCCAGCGCTTCGTTGGCCTGGCGCGGCGCGAGGCCCAGCCGCCCGCGCCATTCCTCCTTTGGCAGCCCGGTGCGCAGCGGATGCTGGCGGTGATGCTCGGCGGTTATCTCCCTGGCGACCTCGCGCAGCCGCTCCCAGGCGGGAGCGGCGAAATAGAAGGAGCCAACCTGCACCACCTGCCCCTGCTCTAGCAGCGTTGCCAGAGCGCTTCGGGCCTCTGTGGCTGGCAGGCCGCTGCGCCGAATGGCCTCTTCCGACTCGTAGCCTTGCAGACTATGTATGCTGGGGGCTGGCGCGCTCGCTCCAGGCTTCTTATTATCCTGCTTCTTTTGACCCATGCCCGGCGCGCTGTTGAGCGCGGCAAACAGCACCTCTTCCGGCGCGCCGCGCTCCAGGATTTCCAGCGCGGCCAGCACGGCGGGCTGATGGCGCTTGTGGTGGCGTGGATGCGTGTCGATGATCTCGCCGCCGCCGATAGTCAGGCTGGGCGAAGGAATGCGCAGGATAAAGCGGTCGCGCCGGGCGACGGCCACCGGCTCGTCCAGCTTCAATTGCACCCAGCCGCGCTCGCCGGGTTGTAGCTCGTCGCTGTCCAGCAGCCGCACCCGCGCTGGCGCCTCTTTCGCGCCGACATAGAGATCGACTGCCGTATTATGCGCCAGCGGGCGTGGCGCGCTGCCCAGCAACTCAAAACGCGCATCCAGCAGCGTGGTGGGGCGCAGCCGCCCCGCCAGGGAAATCACGTCGCCGCGCGCCAGATCAGTTTTGGCGATGCCCGCCAGGTTCATGGCGGTGCGCCCTCCCGGCTGGGCGGTTTCCACGCTGGCCTTGTGCATCTGAAGGTTGCGGATGCGCGCGCGCAGTCCCTGCGGCAGAACCTCGATCTCCTGACCGACGCTCACCGGGCCATCCAGCAGCGTGCCAGTGACGACGGTGCCAAAACCCTGGATGGTGAAGACGCGATCAACCGGCAGGCGCGGACGGCCAATATTCTGACGGCCAGGGCTGGTTTCCAGCAGGCTATCCAGCGTCGCCTGCAGTTCGGGGAGGCCCGCGCCAGTATAGGCGGAAACGGGAAGGATGGGCGCGCCCGCCAGTGTGGTCGAGTAGATGCGCGTGGCAACTTCTTCGCGCACCAGTTCCAGCCAATCCTCCTCGACCAGATCGCACTTCGTCAAGGCGACGACGCCCCGGCTGACGCGCAGCAGGTCCAGAATCGCCAGATGCTCTTCGGTCTGGGGCATGATGCCCTCATCGGCGGCGACGACCAGCAGCGCCAGATCGATGCCGCCGACGCCAGCGAGCATGTTCTTAATGAAGCTTTCGTGGCCGGGAACATCGACGATGCTGACTTCGCGCCCGCTTGGCAGCCGCAGCCAGGCGAAGCCCAGGTCAATCGTCATGCCTCGCGCTTTTTCTTCGGCCAGGCGATCCGGGTCGATGCCAGTCAGCGCGGTGACGAGCGTCGATTTGCCGTGATCGACATGCCCGGCAGTTCCAATGCAGCTCATACCTCGTCCGTCTGTAGCGCCGCCGACCCTGGCGGCGCAGCGTTCGCCAGCACAGTGGCTGGCGCTGCAAGCAACAATGACCATCCAGCAGGATTGAGTATTACAACTTTAGATAGGTTTTTGCGATGAAGGTGGCGCTAAGAACGTCGCGTGCGCCTGCGCAATCATCTGGCGCGCAGTGGCGGCGTCGCCCCAGCCATCCAGAATAAAATACGGGCGAAACCAATCCTCGATGCGCGTCAACGTTCGCTGTGGTAATTGCAAGTAATCGCGTAGCTGCCCGAAGCGCGCATCCTGCACATCGACGGCCAGCACCTTATGGTCCTCGTCGCGGCGCAGCAAAACGCCAACCGGGCGCGCGATGAGATAGTCACCCTGGGCGACGGACCGCTGAGTGAGCAGCAGCACATCCAGCGCGTCACCATCGCCTGGATTGCGCGTTTGTGGAATCCAGCCATAGGGAACCGGCAAGGGCATGTCTAGAATCAGGCCGGTTTTGACGAATGTTCGTTTGGCCTCGTCCCAGACGGTGCGTTCAGTGTCGCCAGTGGCCTGCTCGATGATGGCGTAGACCTGAAAATCGGTGGTATCGCTCAGAGCAGGCCGAAGCGGCAAGGCTTCAAACGGATAACTCACAACACTCTACCCTCCAGTATCAAAGATTATATCCGCTGGCGCTTTATAGCTGCCAACGCCGCGCCGGAGGCAGGGCTGCTCGCAAGCCGGAGGTGCCACCTGGAGTGCCGCCTGGAAAGGCGGCGAACCGTTGGAAGCTTAACCAGGCGAGCTGTGGATAACTTTGTGTATAAAGTCGTGGAAAAGTCGTCATTTAAGCACAATGATGGTGGATAACGATGTCAAAGTTACAAAAATGATAGAAAGTGTCCGTTTATCATCACAATTTCTCACTCATTGTCATCAGTTTATCCACATATCCGCAGAAGAAGCTCATCAGGCAAAAGTTGCAAAGCAAGGGAATCAAGTGTATAAAGAAAGATACCACCAATCTCAATGGCCCCAAAGATGCTGATGCGTTCTTGCAAGCAAATGGTATAATCTTTTAGAACGACCGTTCAATAGCGTTAGGCTGAGATTCAGCGTTTTGCACGAAATGTGAGCGTGTGCGATGGAAAAGCTGCTGCCGCAAAATATCGAGGCCGAGGAGGGAGTACTCGGCAGCATAATCATCGATCCGGAGGCTGTGGTCCAGGTTGCCGACTTTCTGCGCCCTGATGATTTCTACCGCGACGCTCATCGCGCAATCTTCCAGGCAGTGATTGATCTCTATGCTGAACGTGGCCCGGCGGACCTGATTACCCTCTGCGATGAATTGCAACGGCGCGGGCGGCTGGAAGAGGTCGGCGGTGCGGTGTATATCTCGTCGCTGGTGAACACCGTGCCCACCAGCGCCAACGTCGAATACTACGCGCGCATCGTGGAGCGCACGTCGATCATGCGGCGGCTGATCCACGCCGCCGGCCAGATGGCCGCGCTGGCCTATAACGAGAGCGACGCCAATGTCGCTTTGGACAAGGCCGAGCAACTGATCTTCTCGATCAGCCAGCGCTACAACCGCTCCGATTTCGACGACCTGCATACCCTGCTGGAAGAGTATTATGAGAAGCTTGATAAGCTCCACGAGCAGCGCGGCACGCTGGTGGGCCTGCCGACAGGCTTTCACGATCTCGATAAAATGACTGGCGGCCTGCAAAAATCTGATCTGATCATTCTGGCAGCCAGGCCGGCGGTAGGAAAGTCGGCGCTGGCCCTCTCGCTTGCCTATAATACGGCGCTCAAAAAGAACCGCGTGGCCTTCTTTGCGCTGGAGATGAGCAAGGAGCAGTTGGTGCAGCGCCTGCTGTCGATGGATACCGGCATCGACCAGCAGCGCCTGCGCACCGGGATGATCGAGGATGAGGAGTGGGAGCGCATTAGCCACGCGATTGGGCGGCTCTCGCAGATCGATCTGTATATCGATGATACGGCGGGCATCTCCACAATGGAGATGCGCAGCAAGGCGCGCCGCCTGGCCGCCGAGCGCGGCATCGATCTGGTGATCGTCGATTACCTGCAATTGATGCAGGGGCACGCGGGCGCGCGCGGCGAGAATCGCGTGCAAGAGATTTCCGAGATCAGCCGCAGCCTGAAGGCGCTGGCCCGCGAACTCAATGTGCCTGTGCTGGCGCTCTCCCAACTCTCCCGCGCCGTCGAGAGCCGCCAGTCGCGGGTTCCACAATTAAGCGATCTGCGCGAATCGGGGTCAATTGAGCAGGATAGTGATATAGTATTATTCATCTATCGAGATGAAGTCTACAACCCGGAGAGTGACCGCAAGAATATCGCCGATATTATCGTCGCCAAGCACCGCAACGGCCCGATTGGGCAGTTTAGCCTGTATTTCAAGACCAGCCAGACGCTGTTCCGCAACCTTGATCTGCATGGACCACAATCGTAGGAGTGTACCCGTATGCCAGCCTTCAGCGGTTTCCCTGATGGGAAACATCCTTCTATCCCATTGCCGGAGCAGTTTTTTACCACCCTGCTGCCGGAGATTGAGGACTATGCCGAACTGAAGGTGACGCTGCACCTCTTCTGGCTGCTGGCAGAGAAGCGCGGCACGCCCCGCTGCGCCAGCGAGCGCGAGTTGGCCGCCGACCCGCGCCTGCGGCGTAGCCTGCGGCGCAGGGGCGACCCGCGCCCGCCGGAAGAGCGCCTGCGCGCGGGGCTGGAACTGGCGGTGGCACGTGGCTCGCTGCTGCGCGTGCGGCTGCGATTGGATGATGAGGTGGTCAACTGGTACTTCTTCAATACGGGACCGAGCCGCCAGGCGCTAGCGCAGCTTCAGGAGGGCGCCTTGCCTGCGGAGCGGCTGCTGGAACTGGAAGGTCCGGTGGGCGAGGCTGGCGCGTCCTTTGCAACAGAGGGAATGATTACAGTGGAAGTGGAGCGGCCCAATATCTTCATGCTCTATGAACAAAATATCGGCCCATTGGTTCCACTCATCGCCGAGGACTTGAAAGATGCCGACAGCCAGTATCCAGAGGACTGGATTGTGGACGCCTTCCGCGAGGCGGTGCAACAGAACAAGCGCAACTGGCGCTATATCCGCGCGATTCTTCAGCGTTGGGAAACAGAAGGGAAAGGGGGCGTGAATCATGGAGCGCCTGGGCGATACGTTCGCTAAATATCCACTGCGTCGGCAGCCACAGAACGGGCATACGGAGTCAGAGCAGCTTTCGCTGGATCACCTGATGGGTGAACCTGACGCGTTAGAGAGGCCGAGGGATGCGCAGAGCGCAGCCAAACGGCAGGCAAAAGCAGACCAGCGGCAGGCGGGCGATCAGAGCTGTCAGGTCTGTCATGGCGCGGGCTATCTGGCGCAAGACCTGCCGGTGGACGACCCCAACTTTGGCAAGATTGTGCCCTGCGCCTGCAAAGAAAAGGAAATGAAGCAAAAGCGCCGCCTGGAACTGGGGCGCCTTGCCCGGCTAGATTCCCATCGAGACCAGACCTTTGATACCTTCGATGCCACTGTCCCTGGCGCTCAGGAAGCGTTTCGGATGGCGCGGGCTTACGCGGACGACCCGCAGGGCTGGTTCGTTTTGAGCGGGCCAGTGGGCTGTGGCAAGACCCACCTGGCGGCGGCGATTGCCAACGTCTGCCTGGAGCGCGATAGCCTGGTGATCTTTTCGACGGTGCCTGAACTCCTCGATCATCTGCGCACCGCCTTTGCCCCCACCAACGAGATGCCCTATCACGAATTGTTTGATCGCATCCGCGAGGCATACCTCCTGGTGCTGGATGATCTGGGTGTGGAGCATTCAACGGCCTGGGCGACAGAAAAACTCTTTCAGATCATCAACTATCGTTACGAGTACCGCATGCCCACGATTGTAACCACCAACACCGATCTGAAGAGCCTGGACATTCGCATTCAATCGCGCCTGACCGATCTGGGGCTGGTGCGGCGCTGCCATATGAAGGCGCAGGACTATCGTCCGCATAATGTGCCGGCCAAGCAGGTGCGCCGCGCGTTGTTCTAGCAACCAACACGCCAGCTTCAGCTTTGCTTTGACGAGGGCGGCTGCTGGATCGGCGCCAGATGGGCGCGATCAGCGATCAAGCGATGGGGGCGAAAGACGCTGTTGGAGAGGTGGGCAGGCGCGGGGTTGGCAGCGTCCGCCGGGGTTTCTGGCGCGCTTGCCGCTGGCTGCGCCAGTGTTCGGCTGGGCAGGCGCAGCGGCCCGCGATTCTCGCGCCCCTGGAGGGGCATTGTGGGTGGCTTGGGCGGCAGCGCCCTGGTGCGCGGCCCCCTGGTCGTTTCTTCCGTTGGCGCCTCTTCGCTAGCATCCATCGTTGCTTTGCGCGCCTCTGCCGGTGTCTCGTCGGCGCCCTGGGCGCTGGCGGCCAGATAGCGCAGCGGAATGGCGCCCAGCATCAAGCTATCGCCATCCTCCAGGCGGTGGGGCGCGCTGAGGCGTTCTCCGTTGAGGGCTGTGCCGTTGCGGCTCCCCAGGTCTTGCACGTACCAGCCGCTCTCCTGGCGCAAAATCTGGCTATGCTGGCGAGAGATCGAGGCATCGGGGATGACCACATCGCAGGCGCTGTCTCGTCCGATGGTGACTACGGCGCCGCGCAATGCCACGCTCTGGCCGGCGGTGGGGCCGCCGCTGATGATCAGCCGGGCGCCAGGCGCCGCCCTGGATGGTTGTGGCGTCAAGGCCGCGAGGGTACTGGTTTCGCCTGCCGGTTCGCCCGCGCCTGATCGGCCTGGCGGGCTACTGGCGGTGGTATGTGCCTGCGCAGTCAGGTCTTCATAGCGGAAGTGCTGGCCTCCGATGTCGAGCAGGTCGCCGTGCTGGAGCGGCGACAGCCCCCAGATTTTCTGCCCATTGAGCGATGTGCCGTTCATGCTGCCGCGATCCAGCAGATAGGCGCGTCCGCGATCCAGGCGCACTTCGGCGTGATAGCGCGACGCCAGATCGGTATCCAGCAGGATGTCGTTATCGCGCTCGCGGCCCACCAGGATGACCTGGCGGCTGAGGGCGACCTGGCGCTGGTTGTAGGGACCTTCGAGGTACACCAGACGGCCCCAGGCGATGCCTGATCCCAGCGGCTCGCGCTGGTGTTCCTCGCTGCTGGGAGTGCCAGGAACGCTGCGTAGGGCGCGGCTCCCTACGCGCTGGCGCTGGTCGAACGGCGGAGCCAGCAGCAGAAAGCCCGCGCTGACGCCGAGCGGGAGCATCCAGCCGATGACGGCAACCCAGGCCAGCCAGAGGAGAATCTCTGAAATGCTCAGCGCCGGTCCTTTCAGGTCCAGCCGGGTCTGGTTCCAGATAATCGCGGGTAGGATGCACAGAGCAGCGGCCAGGCAGCCGAGCATGGCGCCAGCCAGTTGGCGCGGCGTGCCACGCCTGCGGGCGAGCGCATAGGCGGCGATACCCACTGCCGCGAGGAGGCTGCACCCCAGCCCGCCGTAGCAGCCCGCGCGAAACCATGTGGGAAAATCTGCGGTGATCGGCATGCTTGGTCACTCCATCGGCCAGATGTTCTGCTGCTGACGCTCTGCCCAAATATCAATCACACGAATAATTTGACCGGCGTTCTCTTTCTGGTCATGTTCCTGGTCGCCCTGCTGGTTGGCCTGCCAGCCGGTGTTGCCCTGCCCCAGCAGCGTGGTCTCCCAGAACTGGCGTTCATTACTATCTGGTCCCATTGCTACCCCCAGAAAGGCATGGCCGGGGATGATATAGATATACGGGCGCATATGCAGGCTTTCGATGGCCGACGCCATCGTTACCGTTGTTTCCACGCACATGCCCAGCCCTGATTGCAAGACATCCTTGGGGAGCAGAATATTCTGTACATCTGGCTGACCGTACTGAATAGTAATGCTGCTGTAGTGCAGATGATAGTCTTGCTCCAGGGTATCATAGATGGCGTTGACCTGATTGATGACATCCTGCTGGCTCCCATTATACCCAACCATTGCGCTCGTCCCAGGATAAAGCGTCGGGTTGTTCTTGAGCCGCTGGGTGGCGCGATCAATCAGTTGGCGGATGGCCGGGTCTTGGGGTGTGACCCAGGCGGCCAGAAAGTCAGCGTTGTTCTGGCCCTGGGGGCCGAGCCAACTGATCGTGCGACTGCTCAGCAAGCGGACGGGCTTGCTATCCTCGCAGGACTTGCCCGACGCATCCCGCACGCGCAGGATCACCTGGCTATCTCGATAGGGCACGTTTGCCAGCGAGTCGATCATGCCCGGCAAGATCGGCGGGTGAAAGGTCTGCGTCCTCCAGCCGGGCGTGGCATCCAGCGCAATAGGCTGCTCTTGCGTAAAGTTGGGAATCTCGGCGCTCAGCGTGATGCGTTGGGGGGTGGCGCTGCGATAATTCACCGTCAGCAGGGAGGTCAGGTTGGTATAAAACGCCGAGATCAGTTGCTGTTGGCTGCCGCTGCTGCTGGCAGCCAGCGCCTGCGTATTGAGGCTCCAGTTAAACTCCGTTCCACAGGCGCCTTGTTCATAGAAAGCGTAGGCTTGCTGATAGAGTTGATACGAGCGCAGGCCGCCGCCCACGTAGACGGAAGCGGCCAGAAAAAGAGCCACCAGAAAGAGGCCAAGTTTCAGTGCTTTTTTCCGGGTGATGTTCATGGGCAGCGTTTCGATAGGAACAGGCGTGCATTGCCGCAAGCGAGAGACGCCCTACAAAAGCCAACCCCAGTGACCCGCGCCTGCGTGAGAAAGCGAGATCAACGGAGATTCGCAGCCTTCCCCGTCCTCCTGGCAGCCCCAGCGTAGCACAGGAGCGGCATCTCAACAAGAGCGTCTAGTACTTTTGGGCACCGATCAGGCGCTCTGGACCTCGGCGGGCAGCTTGCGCTCGAAGGCCAGGCTGCCGCCGATGGGGGCGACATCCACGACGATAGTATCGCCCTCGCTGAACGCGCCCTGAAGCAAGAGCTTCGAGAGCGGGTTCTCGATCTCGCGCTGGATGGCCCGCTTGAGCGGGCGCGCCCCAAAGACGGGATCATAGCCTTCGCGGGCCACCAGATCTTTGGCGGCCTCGCTCAGTTCCAGCGTGATCTTGCGGTCGGCCAGCCGCTGTTGCAGGCTGCGCGTCTGAATCTCCACGATCTGCTTGATCTGCTCCTGGCCCAGCGCCTTGAAGACGATGATCTCATTGATGCGGTTGATGAACTCTGGGCGGAAGTATTCGTGCAGGCGCTCGCGTACCTCTTTGGCGATCTCGTCTTCGGTCAGTCCGTCCAGTTCATGCAGCCACTGATTGCCCAGGTTGCTGGTCATAATCACAACGGTGTTCTTGAAGTCCACCGTGCGCCCGTGTCCATCAGTCAGGCGGCCATCATCGAGCAGTTGCAGCAGGATGTTGAAGACATCGGCGTGCGCCTTCTCGATCTCGTCAAAGAGAACCACGCTATATGGTCTGCGGCGCACGGCCTCGGTCAACTGGCCGCCCTCGTCGTAGCCCACGTAGCCCGGCGGAGCGCCGACCAGGCGGCTGACCGCATGCTTCTCCATATATTCGGACATGTCGACGCGAACCATCGCCTGCTCGTCGTCGAAGAGAAACTCCGCCAGTGCGCGGGCCAGTTCGGTCTTGCCAACGCCGGTTGGCCCCAGGAAGATGAAGCTGCCCAGCGGGCGATTAGGGTCTTGTAAGCCCGCGCGCGAGCGGCGCACGGCGTCGGAGACGATGGCAATCGCCTCGTCCTGGCCGACGACGCGCTGATGCAGGCGCTCCTCCATCTGGAGCAGCTTCTGCACCTCGCCCTCCAGCATGCGCGTGACGGGGATGCCTGTCCAGCGCGCAACAATCTCGGCAATCTCTTCGGCGGTCACTTCCTCTTTGAGCATGCGCCGGATCTGCTGAAGCTCGGTCAGTCGTGCCTTGGCTTCCTCGATCTGGCGCTCCAGATCGGCGACGACCTTTTTCTGCTCCAGGTGCGCTGCCCAGGCGTCGGGGGTATTGCGTTCCTGCGCCGAGCGGAAGGCGCGCTCCAGATCAATCTGCGCCTGGTCCAATTGCTCATTCAGCGCGCGAATGCGCGTGATCGGTTCCTGCTCGCTCTCCAGGTGCATCTGGATGGATCGCTGCTGCTCGCGCAGGCTTGCCAGTTCATGCTCCACACGCGCCAGGCGCTCCAGGCTGGCGGGATCGTTCTTCTGGCGTAGCTCCTGCTGCTCGCCAACCAGCAGCCCGATCTTGCGCTCCACATCGGCCAGTTCGACGGGCTTGCTATCCAGCGTTATGCGCAGACGGCTGGCGGCCTCGTCCACCAGATCGATGGCTTTATCGGGCAAGAAACGATCAGTGATATAGCGGTGCGAGAGTTCAGCGGCGGCGACCAGCGCCTCGTCGGTGATGCGGATGCCGTGATGGACCTCGTATTTGATGCGCAGGCCACGTAGAATCTCGATGGTCTGTTCGACGGTTGGCTCGCCGACCATGATCGGCTGGAAGCGCCGTTCGAGCGCGGCGTCCTTCTCGATATGCTTGCGATACTCATCCAGCGTGGTGGCGCCGATGC
>JBJKSJ010000411.1:0-7817 GCA_046704085.1 Ktedonobacterales bacterium
GTCGGCAGTTCTTATGGGATGATGCCAACACCGGGGATGGTGGCGGAAGGCGGATTGGGCGCACCGGGCATCCCCAGCGGACCAGCCTGGCCGCAAAGTGGCGCGCCTTCCGTTCCCAGCGCGCCCGCTGGTCCGCAGGCTGGATGGCCGGGCGTTCCTGGCGCGCCCGGTGCGCCGCAGGCAGGCGCGCCTGCCGGAACGCCGGGCGGCGGGTTTCCCGCGCATGGCGCGCGAGCGATTCAGACCGCAGGCAGAGTGGCCGGGAAAGCAGCAGGCAAAGGACTTGGCTCCAAACTGCTAGGCACTGTTACGGCCAAAATCATTGTAGCGGTGGTGGCAACAGCAGTGGTCGTAGGCAGCGGCACAGCCGTCGTCGTGGCGACGAAGGGCCATCCGCTGAACCTTTTTGCGCAGACAGGACCGTCCCCCACGTCGAGTCCCGCCACGACGGGGCAACCAGCAACCCCAACGCCAACGATGCCCCTCCCTGGTCCTCACCCGACAGTCACGACGGATTGCGGCCATTTAGTGACCCCCTGGGTGGCGATCTATCAATTCTCCAATTTCGGAGGCCGGGAACTGTGCTTTGAAGGGACAGGCTTGATCAACCTCGCCGATTTCGGCTTTGATAAACAAACGGAGGCGATCAACATCGCGGCCAATGGTAGCTTCTTTGACCAGCCGAATGGGCAGGGCAACCAGCTTGGATTTTACTATGGCGACGAACAGGGTGATTTAGGAACCTGGGACAATCGGATCTCGTCTTTTATCGTCAACAGTTAGGGGCGCCACCACGCTCGTGAGAGCCAAACCCGAATCTCTTGAGGAGGACACATGATCCGCTGTCTCTTTTGCCAGGCCGAACTGCCTGCGGGCGCGCGCTTTTGCCGACACTGCGGGCGCCTGCAACCGGCGGACGCGCCCGGCGCGCCGCCAGCCAGCGCCAGCGGCGCAGTCGGGCTGCGCTGCCCAAAGTGTCGGCAACCCCTCCTGCCGGATGATCGCTTTTGCCGGCAGTGCGGGCAGACACTCACGCTGCGCTGCCCGTCCTGCGGCGAATTCGCGCTGGAGACGGATCGCTTTTGCGCGCGCTGCGCGCACCCGCTCGGCCAGCCAGCAGAGCAGGCTGCGACCAGCGGCGCGCTCACCGGGCGCTGCCCCCATTGCGGAGAGTCGCTGCCCGCGACGGCGCGCTTTTGCGCCAATTGTGGCCGAAGCCTGTCCGGGGCCATCGGCGCGCCGGACCTTCTGCCTGGGGTATCCCGCGTGCCCGGCGCGCCAGCAGGTCCACAAAGCGGAGCGTTCGGCGTGCCCTCCGCGCCTGTCGGCCCGCAGAGCGGCATGCCCGGCGTACCGAGCGCCCCGGCGGGTCCGCAAAGTGGCTTGCCTGGCGTCCCCTCTGCGCCCGCTGGCCCCCAGAGCGGCGCACTGCATGTCCCTGGCGCATCGGCAGGCCCACAGGCAGGCGCGCCTGGCGTGCCGAGCGCGCCTGCCTGGCAGCAAAGTGGCTTGCCGGGTATTACCTCTGCGCCCGCCTGGCCGCAGAGCGGCGCGCTCAGTGTGCCCCACGCGCCAGCCGGTCCCTCTGGAGGTATGCCCAGCATTCCCAGCGCATCGGCTGCCCCACAGGCAGGCGCGCCGCAAAGCAGCCCAATGCACATTCCCAGCGCGCCCGCCAGCCCACCCGGCGGCTCGCTGCCAGGGCAGGCCGGAAGTGTTGGGCGTGTGGCCGGGCGCGCAGCGAGCAAAGCCGTCGGGCGCAGCGTCGGCTCCAAACTGCTGGGCACAGCGGCATGCAAGGTCATCGCCAGTGTGCTAGCCGTCGTCGTGGTAGCCACCGGAGGCACGGCAGCGGCAGTAGCCATCGGACATAATCCTGTTGCCACCGCGTTTCAACAAATCACCGGCCACACCGGGTCCGGCGGCGCTGGCCGAAATCCGACGCCTACTCCTTTGCCGCCGCCACCAGAAGTGACCTACATTGGCAGCGACGGCAACGTCTGGGACATGACGCTGCCCAACGGCACATCCAGACAACTGACCAACGACGCGCAGGCAAACAACAACATCAGCTACTTTGGCCTGGCCTGGTCGCCCGATGGCAAAAAGCTCGCCGTTGTCCGAAGCAGCGGGTCGCAAGATTCAGCAACAAATGAGTTGCGCATCCTCTCTCCAACAGGAGGTGTACTCCTTCATGTGTCACTTCCAGGAGGGCCAGATAACAGGCCATTTGTCTGGTCGCCTGATGGCCGTCTCATCGCCTACAGAACGGGAGCCGCCAGATCGAACGCTGCTGGCGATCAATTCGATACTTTATATCTCTTCGACGCTCAAACAGGGCGCATTGTGAAACAGGTGACATTTGACCGAGGACCGACGGGGTGCGGTACTGGCCCCGCGCCTCTATCTGATGCTATATGGAATCTTCATCATGCCTTCGAGGGCATTGATACATTTTCCTGGTCGCCTGACCAACAGAAGATGCTCATCGCTTATGGTTGCAGCAATTACCGGTCAGCACAGCTTGATTTGACCAGTGGTAACGTCACTCCAGGCTATCCTGAAGGGGCATCTTACCAACCTGATGGTAATCAGATTCTAGGCGCTGATATTCCATCCGGCTCTCTAGAACTCTTAGATGCCAGTGGCAATCCCGTGCGCACTTTGGCAAGTGGTTCGGGCCAGGCAGTCTGGAGCAACGACGGCCAGAGCGTCTACTATGAGCATAATAATGGCATCTGGCAGGTGAGCGTAGATGGCTCAAATGCCCATCTTATCGTTGCAGGTGCGCCGCCCGATAGCCAGGGGAATGAGACAGACGACGTTGTGCCACAGCCTTCGCCCGATGGTAAAATGTTGCTTTATGTTCAGGTGCATGGAACAGATCGCGATCCTAGCAATACTGTGAACGGCCAGTGGTATATTGCTCAGGTTGATGGCACAAACCCGGCACCGCTTCCGCAGGTGAGTTTTCAGTTCAACGAGAATAGTACATATGGATTCACAGGAGTATGGGAAATGGTCTGGCGGGCTGGAACATAATGGTGGCGTTGCACGTTTGGTGAGCAGGATGGCAGAGGTAGCAGCCAACTCCTTTCGCTCATGGATGCAGTTGGGTACAATGGGAGTGAGAAAAAGTTATCAGCCTGAGTGAGAAGGGACCCTGTAGATGTCGTTGAGTGCCAGCCAGACGGGCGAGACCTATGATGTCATTGTGGTGGGGGCGAGCTTTGCGGGCCTGAGCTTTGCCAGCGTGGCGGCGGCGCGCGGGCTGCGCGTCCTGGTGCTGGAGAAGGATGCCGAGATCGGCGGGGTGGTGCGCACGACGGGCGTGCTGTTCAGCGATGTGCTGAATGTAGCCGATGTGCCCGCGCGCTACCTGCTGAATTCGGTGCGCCGCATCGAACTGCGCGCGACGGGCCGCGCGGAGCCGATTGCGATCAGCGCGGCGGCCTATCGCTTCCATATGGTCGATGTGACCGGGATGCTGCGCTGGATGGCAGCGGAGGCCGAGGCGCGCGGCGCGACGGTCCGGCCCGGCATGGCGTTTCTGGATGCGCACCGCGATGCAGACGGGCTGATGCAGGTGACGTTTGGCCCGCTGCCGGAACACGAGGCGAAGGGCGTCGTGCCGCCGGGGACGCGCGAGACGGCGCGGGCGCGGATGCTGATCGGCGCGGATGGCCCACGCTCGGCGGTGGCCGAAAAGCTGGGGCTGGACCAGAATACACAGCTCCTGGCGGGCGCGGAATGGCTGCTGGAGGGGGTGCCCGTCGATCAGGAGACCTTCTATCTTATCATGGATCAAGAGTTGGCGCCCGGCTATTGCATGTGGCTGGCGCCGCATGGTGATCTGGCGGCGCTGGGTGTGGCCGGGCATCTGCACAAGTTCAATCCGATGGAGTCGCTGCGGGCGGCGCAGCGGCGCTTTGGCGAAGTCGTGGATATGCGCCAGATGCAGGTGGTCAAGCGCAGGGCCGGGACGATTCCGACAGGAGGACGGCTGCGGCGCGTCCACCGAGACGACGCGAAAGGGCACGCGCTGCTGCTGGGCGACGCCGCCGGGCTGTGCGGCGCGGCAACGGGCGCGGGCATCTATCCGGCGCTGTTCAGTGGAAAATTGGCGGCGCAGGCGGTCGCCAACGAAATCCTCAACGGCGTGCCGGGCGCGGTCAAGGGCTATCTACGCGATCTGACGCACGCCGGGCGGCTGGGGCACTATCTTCAGATCGAGGACTGGCTGCGCTGGGCGCTGAACAGCCTTGGCTCCAATGCTGATATTGGCGCCTTCTATGCCCTCTTTGACACGCCAGAAGGGCATGAGGCGCTGCAACGCGCGCTGCTGGAGACGCCGATTATCGGGATGGACAGCGGCTTCTTCGGGATGATCCGCACGCTGCTCAGCCAGCATCCGCGCATCTACGGCTCGGCAGTGCGCATGGCCTGGCAGCGCTTTACGGCGCGGACATAGGAGATTGCCCAACGCCCCACCCCAGGACGGCCCGACACGGAGGCCGGGGGTACAATGACGCGACCCGGCGCCTCTTGCCCGATGGCTCAGGAAGCTGTAGAATAGCAGGGACCAGAATCATTTTGTCGGATGCAAGGACGGTTGGATGGTGAGTAAGCGAAATCAGGTTTTGCTCTACAGATCGTTTGCCCGCCAGCGCGCGCCGCGCTGGCTCTTCCGGCTGGGCGGGATGATAGGCGTGCTGGCGCTGCTGGCGCTGACGCTGGCCGCGTGTACCAACGATACGCCGCCCGCGCCGAGTACCAATGGCACACCCATTGCCCAGCTTCACTGGTGTACCAAGCCTGTTGCAGTCTTTCAAGACGCCAGCCAGTCGCCCGCGACAATGCTGACGGATTGGGCACAGGTGAAAACGGCCCTGGACTTCACGACCTATCTGCCGAAAACGCTGCCGCCGGGAAGCTGCCTGGTTTCGGGCGAGGCGACCGTGCATGATAAGGTGCTGGGCAGCAGCTTTGGCGTGAGCTATCTCTTGCCTGGCAATGTGAGCCTGGCGATCTCCGAGACCGCAGTGAGCGGCGCGCAGGCGCCCACGTTCGCGTGTTCGCCGAGCAGCGGCTCAGGCGCCAGTGGCACGCCCACGCCGACAGCGGGCACACCCACCCCTGGCGCGGGAGATCAGACAAGTACGCTGCTGTGCCTGGGGGCAAAAGACAAGACCAACGTGGTCATCGATAGCAGTGAGTCCGAGAAAGACCTGCAAACGCTCTTTAACAGCTTGCAGCCCAATGTGACCTGGTTGCCCCCAAGCGCTCAGGTCGCCCCATCGCCCACGCCCAGCGCAACGCCAGCGCCGTCGCCCACCGCGCAGGGGTAGACGCTGGGCTGGCGGCCAGCGCGAGCGGGATACTCGCGCGCCAGCGCCGCGCGCAGCGGCTCAACGGCGTTGCTGTCCGCCAGGGCCAGCGCGCAGCCGCCAAAGCCCGCGCCCGTGAGGCGGGCGCCCAGGACGCCGGGCGTCTGGCAGGCGATCTCGACGATGGCGTCCAGTTCGGCGCTGCTGACCTCGTAATCGTCGCGAAGGCTGGCGTGGCTGGCGGAGAGCAGACGGCCAAAGCGCGCGGCATCCCCAGCGCGCAAGGCGTCTGCCGCCTGCTGCACGCGGGCGTTCTCGGAGATGACATGGCGCGCCCGGCGGCGCAGCGGCTCTGGCAGCGTCGCCTCGTGGCGCGCAAAGGCGTCGGGCGAGATGTCGCGCAGGGCAGTGATTGGCTGCGTGCTGCCCTCCGCCGCCAGCGCCTGCGCCAGCAAGGCTGTCGCCTCTTCGCATTGCCGCCGCCGCTCGTTATAGGCGCTGGCGGCCAGTTCGCGGCGCACGCCGGTATCGCAGACGACGAGCGCAACATCGGGCAGGTTGAAGGGGATATAGTCGTAGGCCAGGCTGCGGCAGTCCAGCAGGATCGCCTGGCCCGCGCGCCCCAGGCAGGAGGCGGCCTGATCCAGAATGCCGACGCGCACGCCAACGGCGTGATGCTCGGCCTGCTGGCAGAGGCGCGCGACCTGGAGCGGGTCCAGAGCCAGCCCGGCCAGCGCGGCAAAGAACATGGCGGCGCAGACTTCCAGCGCGGCGGAAGAACTCATCCCCGCGCCAAGGGGCACATCCCCGGCAATCGCCGCGTCGGCCCCGATGAGCGCGTAGCCCGCCCCTTGCATCTCCGCTGCCACGCCCAGCGGATAGCGCGCCCAGCCGGGCAGGTCCGCGCCGCGTTGGGCAGCATTATCAGGCGCCAGACCTTCCAGCGCAAAGCTGGCCGTTGCTTGATGATGGCTGGAAAAGAGCCGCACTGTGCCATCGCCGCGCCCGCGCCCGGCCAGGGCGGCCACGCGATCCACCGCAACGGGCAGCACCCAGCCATCGTTATAGTCGGTATGCTCGCCAATCAGGTTGACGCGCCCCGGCGCCCAGGCCAGGGTCAGCGGCCCTTGCCGTGCCTCCGCGTCGTCGCCAAATGCTCGTTGATACGCCGCGCGCGCAGCGCGGGTGGCGGGATATTCTGCTGCCTGGTGTTCTGCCATCTTTCTCCTCCGAATGGAGCGGGATTGCCTCCTATTCTAAAACAGCATCTTCCTCTGCAACAGGCCATAGGACAGCGTATTTCGCAACTCGGCGGGGTTTTGGCGCAAAAAACGAGTTGAGAAACAGATCAGCTTTTGTGGCTGAAAGACCACTCACTAGACGGCCACAAAAAGACGCGCTCTAATAGGCGATAGAGCCGCTGAAATAGGGAGCGAGGTTTTGGATGTATCTTCCCCGACGTTTCCCGCCTGCGGCGCTTCATCCCGGTACGACCCGCAGAGGGTATGGAAAGCCGTGTTATCGCCTGGGTCGGCGTGTGACCAGGCGATGCTGGCGCAGGTCAAGCGTAAAGAGATCGGCGCGCTGCGCGGGGCCACTCCAGGACTCCTGCGGGCGCGGCACAGTAAAGTAGCTCCCCGTCACGCTGTCCTGGCTCACCTCCAGGCGCATGAACCCATGCCGGTCATCGGCAAAGCGTTCCAGGGTCAGCCCCGGCTCAGGCATCTGGATGGGCGTTTTCGCCCCTTTCCCCAGGCCCTTCGCCATCGCGTGCAAATGCCAGTAGCCCCCAGCGCCCGCGACAATAAAGGGAATCTCCCGGCCAGCGCGAGCGAGCGTGAAACGCTGGTAGTTATGCACATGCCCGGCAAAGACCAGATCGGGGACGCGGCCTGTCTTCTCCATCGCCCCTTCCAGAACCGCTTTCATCGCTGCGCTCCCGCTGTGGAATCCATCAGCGGAATAGATCGGGTGGTGCATCGCCACGATCAGGGCTTTGTCCTGTGGCGCGGCGCGCAGCTCTGCCTCCAACCAACTGAGCTGCGGCTCCTGCACAACCCCGCCCTCTGGCACGTTCGTGTACAGGCCAATGATCGTCACAAAAGGCGCTTCCAGGGTCCAATAGACATTCGGCTGCGTCATCGCGGAGCGGGGCACATCTCCCGCCTCGCGCGTCGGCTGGCGCGTCGTGGCGCAAAAGTTTCGCACAAACGCCGCCAGCGAGGGCACATCGGGGTGCGCCGGATCAAGATCGCCGTCGTGATTGCCGGGGATCGCCAGAATGGGCGCCGGATAGTGCAGATAGGGTTCATAGAACTGCGCGTAATATTCGCTCGCCTGCCCATAGTAGTAGATCACATCGCCCAGGTGATAAAAGAACGCTGGCCGCGAGGCGGCATCCTGCGCTTCCAGGTCGGCGACAAGGTGATCGGCCACAATCTGCTGCGCTTCGGGACTTTTGACGCCGCCCGTATCCCCCAGGATATGGAA
>JBJKSJ010000412.1:0-15311 GCA_046704085.1 Ktedonobacterales bacterium
ATTAACAACAGGATGAGGAGCAAGTTCAGCGTCTGCTCCTGAACGGCAATTGATTCACCCACCTGAACAACCCCCAGAATCCCTCCTGATGGGTTGGAGACCACCTCCGCATAACGAGAGATGTCCCCAAAAGGGTAGCCTTCATTGAGCGTATCACTGGCCGAACCGTTCTGGATAGCCTTGCTCACCAGAGAATTCGCTATGAAGGGATCGGTCAGGGAGACAGGAGAATTACTTTGTAGCAATGCTTGCTCAAGCGTTCCATCTGGGCTAAAACACGCGACCAGCAATGGTTCCCCGCCGCTGGTGTAAACGGGCGGCGGCGGATCATAAGAGAGTATTGATACCTGTACCCCAGAAACCGTATGAAAAGAGGAGTGGCCTTGCCCCTGAGTCCGAAAGCAACCTTGATCGGGCGCCTGCTGCCAGGTCTGCTTGTAGCGATCAGCCGCATTCATCAGATCAGTGTTGATGGGGCCAAGCAGCAATTGATGCACACTCAGATACAGTATTAGCCCAAAGAGCAACAGCATCCCCCCCAGCACGCCGCTGTACCACAGTGTCAGGTTTCTACGCAGGCGGGCGAAGAGCGACGCGCCAGGCTCAGCAGTAGAGCGATGGCCGTTCCGCCAGACCGGCTGTAGGAGCGCCGGAGCGTGTTTCATCGACGCGCCTCCACACGCTTTCCTGGCGCGTCGATCTTGTAACCGATCCCACGTACTGTTTTGATGAGGGGGTGCGCAGCGCCTCGGTCAATCTTTTCGCGCAAATAGTGAATGTAGAGGTCTACGACATTAGAGAGTGCCTCCAGATCATAGCGCCAGACATGATCGATAATCTGTGTGCGCGTCAATACCTGCCCTGGATGGCGCATCAGGTATTCCAACAGCGCGAACTCCTTCGCCGTCAAATCGATCAGGCGCTCGGCACGCCGCGCTTCATGGCGCACGAGATCAAGCGTCAGATCACCTACGCGAAGCTGCGAGCCGTCTTGCAGGCTGCGGCTTTGCCGCCGGATGAGCGCGTTCACTCGTGCCAACAGTTCGGCCATAGCAAACGGCTTGACCAGATAATCATCGGCCCCAACATTGAGGCCATTCACCCGATCCTCGATAGCGCCACGCGCCGTCAACATCAACACGGCTGATGCAATGCCATGCAAGCGCATCTGGCGGCAAATCTCCAGTCCATCAACGTCAGGAAGCATCAGATCAAGAATCACTAGATCATAAGTATCGCTGAGGGCCAGATCGAGGCCGGTCCGGCCATCATAAGCCAGATCGACCGCGTGGCGCTCCTCTGCAAGCATGCGCCGAAGCAAGTTTGCCAGGCGCTGCTCATCTTCGACGACCAAAATGTGCATCGCTGCCACTCTCTTCTTTTAGCTCAGGACTGTCGATAGTTTTGCACAGTCCTCGAAAGGAAAAGCAATATCATCCTTTACTTTATACTATTTGAGCAGAAGAAGATGTGAACAGGATTAGAAAGTTTTCCTACTTGCCAGCAGGGTTCGCCATTCCTTTGAGGGGCACAAACGTCCCGATGTTCTCCTGAGGCTCCGCCAGTGCCTCTTCCCGATAGAGGTGCAGCGCCTCCAGGACAGGTCGGTCACTGATGGCAAACAGATCCGCGCGTTCGGACGCCTCGTGGTCCAAGCTGGCCCAGGAGGGAACCACGAAGCTATCGCCTGGCCCCCAGTCGAAGCGCACCCCGTTGATGACAGAGCGCCCGGCGCCTTGAAAGACGACATAGACAGAACTGCCGGTTTTGCGCCGGGAAGGCGTGCGCGTGCCCGGATAGAGGCGGTGCATCTCACAGGCAAAGGTGCTTACTGCCGGACCTCCTGTAAGGGGATTAGTGAACTCCAGACTGCTTAGTGGATCGCCCCTCGCCTGGTGCAGCGCTTCGAGCGTTCGTTCGGTTTCGGCCCAGCGGTAGCGCAGGAGCGGTGAGTGGCCGGTGGGCGACCTGGTGCCCAGCTCGCGCAGGCCCACCCCGCTAAATCCCCGTTCGGACAGATTGTGCCCGTCCACAGGTTGCAGCTGCTCCGGGTGGTTCTCGAAGAAGATCGACTCTAGCGTCGTCAACAGCGGCAGGTCCAGACCATCAAACCAGACCATCGGTTGATCGCTCTGGTTGTTATGATCATGCCAGTTCCAATTCGGCGTCAGGATCAGATCGCCTGGCTCCATATCGCAGGCGTCACCGTTGACGGTGGTATAAGCACCAGAGCCGGTGAGGACGAACCGAATGGCGTTGGGGGTATGCCGATGGGCTGGCGCCGATTCATGTGGCCCCAAATACTGAAACGCCGCCCAAAGCGTCGTACTGGTGAACGGCAGTCCCCGCAGTCCAGGATTGGCGAGCGCGAGGACGCGGCGATCACCTCCGCGTTCAAGGGTAATCAGTTCGCCGGCGCGTTTCGCCAGGGGCAGCACATCCTCCCATTTCCAGAGCCAGGGTTGGGTGCTGGGCAGCGGCACTTCGGGCATAAGCTGCTTGGCGATCTTCCAGAGAGGCTTCAGGTCACGCGCCGCCAGCGCCCCACAAAACTCGTCATAGCCGACCTCAACGGTTTGTGCGTGGCTAACGTCAAGACTCATGGCTTGATTCCTCTCTGACTGTATGCATTAGAACCAGTGCATATGAGCATGGTCGCCATCGGCTCGTGCCTGGTCATGCTGCCCTCGTGACGCTCCTCTTATTCGCCGACAGGCTGGACGGGCGCACGCTGATGCAGAATCACATGGGTGAACGGCACCCGGAAGACCACAAAAATCTCAATACTCACCAGGAAGCCCGCCAAGATAAAGGCCACTCCAATCAACTGGCCCAGGAAGAAGCCGCTGGTAAAGCCTAACCGAATCAGACCCGTCAGAATCGTCGGAGCCAGCGCGCCAATCGCAATCAGCACATTGGACAGCACTCGATAGGGCATCGTGCGCCTGCGCCAGAAGACCCAGGCCGTCCAGACTGCGCCGCCAAAGAGCAGCGCCGCCCCGGTAATATTCATTATCGGCGCCAGAATCTCGATATCCAGCGGCATGATCGTGAAGTTGGAGACATCCACCACCTGTTGCGGTGTGGCTGTCGCCAGCCTGTGCAGATCAGCCACAGAGAGCGGCTCCGTGAAGACGCGCGCCGCCCCATAGAGCGTCCCCAGCGCCAGCAGCGCCATAATCCCATTGGCGACCCGGCGTGGTAACAGCAGATAGGCTGTACCCATGCCCAGGTAAGCGGCAACCAGCAGGCCACCAAAGAAGTACCATGTGCGATAGACGCCCAGGCTCCAGTGCCCCTCTGCCGCGCCAACGACCTCGGCGGCGGAAGCGATGGCATAGGCCACCAGGCCCAGGAACCAGAGCAGCTTATACGCTTTGGGCCGATGCAGATACTGATCCAGGACAAAGAGAGCCGCAATGACGCTCAGCACGGCGGTGAGTAAGGCAATCACACCATCGGCGCTCATGGTTCAAGGTCTCCTCAGAGAGATGATGCAGCAGCCCCAGCCACCTGAGGCGCTGTAAAATAGGCCACAATTGCCCGCGTCAGGCCGGGCATGGTATATTCTTCAGCAACAATCTGCGGCGTCAGGCCAACCTCAAGGGCCGTCTGCGCCGTAATTGGGCCAATGCAGGCCACAATCACGTCGCGCAGCGCCTCAGCCAGATGCATCCCACCCAGAGCCGCCACCACGCCGCGCACTGTTGAGGAACTTGTCAGCGTAATCACATCGGGCCGCCAGGCCAGCGCCGCGTTCACCGCCTGCGCGTCCAACGGGCGCGTCACTGTACGATAGGCCGCAATCTCCTCCACCAGAGCGCCCATTCGGCGCAGTTCCAGCGCCAGCGCCTCGCGGGCAATATCGGCACGCGGCAGCAGCACACGCTGCCCAGCCACAGCGCCAATTCCGCCGACAATCGCCTCAGCCACATACTCCGCGGGCACAAAATCAGGATGGGCGCCCTCAGCGCCAAGCGCTGCCGCCGTCGCAGGGCCAATTGCCGCCAGCCGCACGCCATGAAGCGCGCCCCAATCCAGGTTTGTCTGCGCCAGCCTGGCGCCAAAGGCGCGCACGCCGTTCACGCTGGTAAAGATCACCCAATCATAGGTCGCGATGCGACCTATGGCAGCGTCAAGCGCGGTGTCATCCAATGCTGGCTCAATGCTAATCGCCGCCAGAGTCCGCGTCTCCGCGCCTTCAGTCTCCAGCAGCGCACTCAACCCTGCTGCCTGTTCGGCTGCGCGGGTAATCAAGACCCGCTTTCCGGCCAATGGGCGCAGTGCGCCTGTCTTATCTGCATCGTTGGTCGCCATTGCCAGTCTCGTTTTCCTCCCTGGTCTCCCCCAGACAAGCGCGACTCTCCGCAAGAAGATCGCCCGCGCCAGCATCCAGCAGCGCCCGCGCCACGGCTCGTCCCAACTCCTCCGGCGCGTCCAGCGCGCCTCGCGCATCGCGGCGCAGCAGCCGCACCCCATCCGGGCTGGCAACCATTGCGCGCAAGCGCAGTTTCTCCTGGCCCGCGTCACCCTCCACCGAGGCATATACCCCGATAGGAACCTGGCAGCCACCACCAAGCGCGTCCAGCAGCGCGCGCTCCGCTGACACCGCCCGACGTGTCGGCGCGTGATCAGCAGCCGCCACCAGCCGCGCCAAATGATCATCCGCCGCCCGCACCTCCACCGCCAGCGCGCCCTGCCCGGCAGACGGAAGCATCACCTCCAGCGGCAGGTATTCCGTAATACACTCGGCCAGGCCCAGACGCTCTAACCCGGCCACCGCGAGCAGAATCGCGTCAGGGCCATCAGGCGCCAGCGCCTTGCGCAAGCGCGTATCGATATTACCGCGCATCTCCACAATCTGGAGATCGGGACGTCGATGCAGCAACTGCGCCCGGCGGCGCAGGCTGCTCGTCGCCACGCGCGCCCCCTCTGGAAGCTGGTCCAACCGCCAGCCCTGCCGCGAGATCAACGCATCGCGCGCATCCGCCCGCGCCGTAATCGCCGCCAGTGTCAGGCCAGCCGAAAGCTGCCCCGGCACATCCTTCAGGCTATGCACCGCCGCGTCAATCGACTGCCGCGCCCGTCGCTCCTGCTCCACAAGCACACGATCACTCAATGGCTCAACAGCCACATCCAATCGCCCGGCAAGCAGCGCCTGCTCCAGTTCGGCCACAAACAGTCCCTTGCCTCCAAGCTGGGCCAGTGGCGTCGCCAGCGCCTGCGTCTTATCGCCCTGCGTTTTCAGCGTCTGAATTACAAAACGCGCGGCAGGCTGGCGCTCCCGCAGCAGACCGATCACAAACTCCGTCTGCCACAGAGCCAGCGCGCTGCCGCGCGTCCCTACAATCACCGCATTAGCAGAATCACCCGCAGCCGAGAGTGGCGAACCCTCCTGCGGGGTCGCCAGTAGATCGCTCGCCATATTTCCTATGCTCCTGGAAGCGCCCTTGCAACCAGTGGCAGAATACCATGCCAGGCCAAACGCGCTGTGTCTTGAAAATGCCTCTTTATTATAGCAAATCCCCCGCCATCATGCAGAACCTCATTGCCCCCCCTTGCACGGGCATTCAATCGGTGTTACTATCCAGAGCGGAAGAGGTTATCTTTGATATGGGGGGTTCAGGAGGGTTCGACTACTCACGTTCTGTGTGCGAGCGCGTAGCCGGATAGGATGCCTGTTGGGCCTCACCAGTTGTACGCCGCCTCGCGCTGGGGTATCAGGAGTGCAGCCCGGTAACGCGGCCTGGATAGTAGACCAAGGAGACTGACATGGCGAAAGAGCCGATTGTTGTCGCCCATGAGACAGTGGAACATCTGGCGGTTACGATCAACGAAATGCCCTCGACAATGCCAAAGGAAGAGACTCCGAAGTTTCAGAAAAATGCAAAGCATCTGCTGGAGGACTTGAAGCTGGGCTGCTGGCTGTGCCAGTTTCAAAAGCATCCGCTAGGGAGTGGGCCACTGGAAGTCCATCATATGATCGAATGGACAGAGTGGGGCGATGTTGATCCAGCAATTGCGACGAAGCTGCTGGGCTGCTTTAATCTCCACAAGTATTCCGGGCAGCCGGTTAGCGATCCCGACGATCTGGCAAATTTGGTTGTGCTGCATGAGTCTTGCCATCGCGGCCTGCCCGGCCAGGGGAAGATCTCTGGCGCGCACACTACCCCGATGCCAATCTGGTTTTCGCAAGGGGCGGCCAAAGATGGCGTTGAGATTGCCGGAGATGTTGATCACCTGCTCGACCGCATGGGCGCTAGCGGCAAGAAGGCCCAGCCAGAAGAGGCAGAAGCAACGGTCGGGCATGAGGTTGTTGAGGAATTTACCGTCGTCATTGACGACCCGGCGCATCCCCAGCGGAAAGAAACCGATAAGTTTCGGGTGAATCGTGAGAAGCTGCTGAAAGAGGCGGGCTTCTGCTGGCTCTGCCAATTCCAGTCAAAGCCCCTTGGCGAAGGCGTGTTGGAAGCGCATCATATGGTTGAGTGGAGCGAGTGGGACGATGCGGATGCAGCGCGGGTAACGAAGATGGACGCCCTGATTAAGGCCAATCCGTATTCTGGTCAGCCTGTCAATGACCCCGACGATATTGCGAATCTGGTCCTTCTCCATGAAACCTGCCACATTGGCAAGCCAGGGAAGGCAGCGATGTCGGGTATCCACTTTACGCCGATGCCTATCTGGCTGGCGCAAGGCGCGGCAAAGAAGGGCGTTTCGATCACGCAGGATGTCGGCCATGCGCTGAGCAAGCTGGGATCGATACAGCCAGCGCCGGTAGCAACCCCGGCGCCGGCTGCTTCAGCGCCTCCAGCCGCGCATAGTCGCCATCGCCTGGAAGAACATCGCCGCAGCTTCAGTCTTTTTGGGTTCCGTTTCGGCTAGAGGGGCCGTGTGTTTCAGCCAGAGGGCGTGGCTTACTCAGGCGCTTGCGCCAGTCAGCTACGCCCTTTTTCTGGTTTGGGGTTCCAGGTGTTCTATGAACCCTTCCATCTGATCCTGCTGAGGGTTCATGGGGCAAATCATCGACGATATGATCTGCTTCTGGCCCAGCCAGATAGGCGCGTAAGCGCGTTTCGACCACTGGGTTGGTCAGAAAAGTGACGGCATCGCCAGAGCGAAGTTCTATATCAGCCCTTGGAAAGACCAGCGCGCCGCTGCGCCGAATGGAAACGATCAGTGTTTGTGGGGGCAAGCGGAGTTGCTTGAGCATTTTTCCGGCCAGGGTGGATTCTGGTGTGACCGTTACTTCCACCAGCACCGTCCCTTCAACCAGACTGCGCATACGCCGGGTATCTTGAGCAATGGCATGGTGATAGGTATCCATAATGCTGGCGACAGAAATGACTCCGATAGGTGGGGGTGGACCGTTTTCTCCGCCTTCTCCGATGACTGGCGCCCAGCGTATCCCCGCTTTTGTCAGTTGTTCCAGCACAGCATCAAGCGACTCTGAGGCGTGAACCGTTATGGGATTGCGTGTCATCACCGCTCCTATTGCTTTCTGCGCGCGCGCTTCCGGCGGGACTTTCTGCACATCAGCCCGCGTAGCAACCCCAACCAGTGTGCCATCATTTCCCCGCACAACGACCCCACTGCGGTGTTCCTCAGCGATGGCCTGCTCTACATCGGCAATGCTGGTTTCGGGCGTAATCAGCCGTTTGGCCATCGGGAGGATAGCTTCTCGCGCGACAAGGGTCGAGAGGAGGGGAAAACTGAGTCGCAAGCGATGGGCAGGCGAGTTGGCGCGTGTTTCAAGCTGGCTGGTATAGATCGTATGCTTTCCCACGACAATGGTTGCCAGGCCAACAGCCACCATTGCCGGGGCTAGCAGCGAAAGATTGCCAGTCATCTCTGCAACCATCAGCATCACGGCCAGCGGCGCATGAGCGATCCCACCAAAAAGGGCCATCATGGCGACAATGACAAATGGAGCCGGCGTATTAGGAATCGCTGGAAGCGTATGGACGCTCAACCGCCAGAGGCTGGCGCCCACCATGCTGCCGATGACCATGCCCGGACCAAAGATGCCGCCGCTCCCTCCAGACCCAATGCTAAGCGACGTAGAAAGTATCTTGGCGAACGGCAACGCCAGAACCAGCCAGAGCGGCAGGCTGAGGATCATAGGCCCAATGCCCGCCTGCACCCAGCCGTAGCCCATCCCCAGCGCCTCTGGGATTGCCAGACCCATCAGGCCAACCAGAAAGCCGCCAATGGTAGGTTTCACCCAAAGCCAATGACGAGAAAGATTCAGGCGGTGAAATAACCTGGCTGTGCCATGAAATGCCTGTGCATAAAGAATACCAATACCTCCGCAGATCAGCCCCAGGATACCATAATAGACTAATTGAAGCGGGCTGTTGAAGGTACTCTGGGCCTGATTTCCAAAGATAGGTTCCCAGCCAGCCCAGGCTCCGTAGATGGTGTAGCCGATAATCGAGGCGATGAGCGCCGGAATGATAACATCAATCTCCAAATCCTGACTATAAAGAATCTCGGCGCCGATCAGCGCTCCCCCCAATGGCGCGCGAAAGATGGAGCCGATGCCAGCGCCAATGCCCGCCGCTAACGCGATGCGACGATCAGCGACTGAGAGGTGCAGCCAGCGGGCCAGCAATGAACCGAAGCCGGCTGAAATCTGGGCTGTTGGTCCTTCGCGGCCCCCACTGCCACCGGAACCGATAGTAATGGCCGAGGCGACCAGTTTGATCAATGGGATGCGTGCCCGCACGCGCCCTTCTTCATAGTGGAAGGACGCAATGGCCGCATCGGTGCCGTGTCCTTCGGCTTCGGGAGCAAAAGTAAAGACAATCAGGCCACTCAGCAAACCACCCAGTCCAACAACCAGTGGGAGCAATAAGAAAAGGGGATGTTGTCCAAGATTAAGGAGTGGGCTGAAGTTGCCACCGCCACCTTCGCCCTGTGGGTTGGGGGGCATATACCCAACCATCCATCCCAAAAAACCTGTTGTCGCCCATTTGATAGCCAGAGTAAATGCAATGGAGCCAACTCCAGCAACTGCCCCAATGAGCGTACTCACGATCAACCATTTCGTCAGATAGCTTGAGTTCGCAATGCCAGAGATGCGTCCTCGGATGAAACGGTTGCGCAGGGCAGACCACCTGCCCCCTCGATGTTCTTCCATAACCACCACCTTCAGTATGCAAAGAGACGCCAGGAGAAAGGCGCTCTTCACTGTGTAACCTATTATAACCCTTTGCTTAGAGACCACCGCTCAACGGGAAGCAACATCATGTCATCCAATTCATATGGGTGGGTGGTCAGTCATTCATTTACACTATAGCAGAAAGGGAGACAGTCTGCAAGCGCGATAAAGAAATTTGCTTTCAGCTTTGCCTGCTCTATCGAAAACGTGTCTTATCGCGTACAATGAAGGAGCCAATGCGAGAATCTCAACAGTCGAGATAGAGTTTGAGAGGAGCAGACTATGCGCCTGGGAGTAAACTTGGGATATTGGGGATCGGGTCCCAATAATGGGGTAGCCATTGCGCAGGAAGCAGAGCGCCTGGGTTTTGATTCCGTCTGGACGGCTGAAGCCTATGGCTCAGATGCCGTCACTCCGCTCACCTGGGTAGGGGCGCTCACTTCTACGATCAAGCTGGGCACAGCGATCCTCCAGATGCCAGCACGCACACCAGCGATGACTGCCATGACCGCTGCTACGCTCGACCTGCTCAGCGGCGGGCGCGTCCTGCTTGGCCTAGGCCTCTCCGGGCCGCAAGTTGTCGAAGGCTGGCACGGCCAGCCCTATGGCAAGCCGCTCACCCGGACACGCGAATATATCGAGATTCTTCGTCGCATCTTGGCGCGCGAGACGCCGCTGGAATATAAAGGCCAGGAGTACCAGATTCCCATCGAAGGCGGCACTGGCCTGGGTAAACCGCTCAAAATCATTGTCCATCCGCTGCGCTCACGTATCCCTATCTATCTCGCAGCTATCGGGCCGAAGAATATTGAACTTGCCGGCGAGATTGCTGATGGCTGGCTGCCTATCTTTTTCTCCCCCGTCAGAGATGAGGTCTATCTTCAGCCACTCTCCGCCGGTCTGGCGAAGCGGCAGTCCAGTGAAGCGTTTGATATTGCGCCCACCGCGTCGGTCGTTCTTGGGGATGATGTGGAGGCATGTCGCAATCTCGTGAAGCCGATGCTGGCCCTCTATGTGGGTGGCATGGGCGCGCGTGGCAAGAATTTCTATTATGATCTTGCCTGTCGCTACGGCTATGAAGCTGCCGCCCAGCAGATTCAAGATTTGTATCTGGAGGGGCGCAAACTCGAAGCGATGGCCGCCGTTCCTGACGCGCTGGTGGATGATGTGGCGCTCTGTGGCCCGAAGGAACGTATTGCCGAATTGCTGGAACCCTGGAAGACCTCGCGCGCGACCACCATCATCTGTGCGACCAATCAGCCAGAGGCATTGCGTGTGATGGCTGAACTACTCCTTTGATTGATGGTGCAATAGCTCATTCCACCGTTTGCCTAACGTGTGTAGGAGGTACATGATGAACAAAGTTCGCTGGGGCATCCTGAGTACAGCCAATATCGGAATGAAAACGGTGGTTCCTGCTATGCAGCAGGGCGCCTATTGCGAAGTGACTGCTCTTGCATCGCAGCGACTGGAGAAAGCTCAGGCTGCGGCGGCACGTCTGGGCATTCCAAAAGCATATGGTTCGTATGAGGAATTACTCGCCGATCCTGAGATTGACGCAATCTACAACCCTCTGCCGAATCATTTACATGTTCCCTGGTCGATGAAAGCCTTGCAGGCTGGCAAGCATGTCCTCTGTGAAAAACCCATTGCCTTGACGGCTGCCGAAGGGCAAACCCTGGTCGATGCCGCCAGGCAGCATCCCAATCTGAAGGTAATGGAAGCCTTTATGTATCGGCATCATCCGCAATGGCGTCTGGCCCGTCGTCTGGTGAATGAAGGGAAGATTGGCGCATTACGGACGATTCAGACGTTCTTTTCCTACTATCTCGATGACCCGGCTAACATTCGCAATATGGCTGCTGCTGGTGGTGGCGGGCTGCTGGACATCGGCTGTTATGCCGTGTCGGTAGCGCGGTTCATTTTTGGCGCTGAGCCAGAGCGGGTTTGTGGTATCGTGGAGTATGATGAACGTTTCAAGACGGATCGCCTGGCATCAGGCATCCTGGATTTCGGCAACGGTACTTCCACATTCACCTGCTCAACACAGCTATCGCCGTATCAACGGGTCAACATCTTTGGAACCCAGGGCCAGATCGAGATAGAAATACCTTTCAATGCCCCACCTGATCGCCCCTGCAAGATCTGGCATCAGAATGGAGATACCCTTGAGGAAATTGCTTTGCATGTTTGTAACCAGTATACCCTTCAGGGCGATGTATTCTCCCAGGCCATCCTCAACAACACGGATGTGCCAACGCCCATTGAGGATGCCGTTGCCAACATGCAAGTAATTGAAGCTCTCGGTCAGAGCGCCAGGAGCAGCGCGTGGGTTCAGACTATTTCCTGATTGCTACGCAAGGAGGAGCGCATGCCGCGCATTCTAGATGAGGAGACACGCCAGGCAACGCGGGACCGTATCTTACGCGAGGCGGCCAGCGAATTTGCGCGCTCAGGCTTTGAGCAGGCTAATATCAACACGATTGCGGAGCGGGCGGGCATTGGCAAAGGGACTATTTATCTCTATTTCCCTAGCAAGCGTGATCTCTTTATCTCAATGCTGCAAGCAATTGCCCAGCGGCAACTTGCTGAAGCAAGGGCAGCCCTCAAAAGCGGCAAGACGGTGCAGGAGCAACTTCAGGCGCTCTTTCTGGCCTTTGTGCGTCTGGCGACAGAGGATGCTGATGGCTTCCATGTCTATATGAGCGCCCTCTATGGCGTCAATCGCGCTTTCCAGGATGAGGCGGTTGTGCTGCTAGGGGAATATGTGGCCTTGATACATGAGGCGCTGGCTCAGCATGCGGCAGGAAACAATGGCTCTCTTGCCGATCTGGATGCCAGCGCCCTCTTTATTCTCTCTGCGACAGAATCCTTTGTCCTCTCAGCCAGGGTGCTGGGCTACAGTGAATACAAACTGGCGGAATTAGCGCCGCACATCGCTGAACTTGCCCTGCGCGGATTGGAACAATCTGGGCCACTTAGCCCCCAACCTGCTGCACAGCCGTAATCAGCAGCGGCAAGAGAACAGCAGCGTCGGGCGTCCCCCAGCCAGTTGCCATATCCCAGCCTGGCCCGGCCTGGAAGCCAGGGACGCCATCCAGGCTATTGTCGCCATTGGTAATATCATGGAAGCCCTTGTCTGCCAGTTGATACAGGGCGGGATTCAGAAAGCCCAGCGACTTGCCAGCCATCTGATCAGCAATGGCGATCAGTCCAGCCCATTGAGGTGATGCCGCGCTCGTTCCGCCAATCGCGCTCCAACCGGCTATATCGCCAGGGAATGAGTGATAAAACGCAAAGTTGACGGCTGCGCCCCAGGATACATCCGGGATAGCGCGTTTGCCGTTCAGTGATGACTGGTTCGGGAGATTTTTCTGCCAGTCAGGCTCAGCATAGAACTGGCTGAGACCTCCGCCGCTCGCCCCGCCATCTTCGTTCCAGACGCGCTCGCTCCCGTAATCGCCTGCTTTATCTTTCAGCGTCAGTTGTGTGCCGCCTACCGCCGTGACCAGTGGGTCAGAGGCCGGCCAACCTACATTCTGATAATTATAGGGGTTCTGGTTGCAATCTACATTCGTGGAACCATCATCGCCAGAAGAGGCAAGGAAAGTAATATGATCTGTGACTCCGCGCTGGTAGACCTGTTGATCGTAGCTCTTCAACAAGTCTTGGCCGCTGCCCAAGCCTTCATTGCAGGGGTCGCCTACCAGCGTCGGCTCGGAGGCGCCGTAGCTCTGCGAAATTACCTGCCCCAGATGATGGTCCATTGCATAGGTGGAGAGCTGCTCAAATTGAGGAAATCCCTGAACACCTTCGGTCTCAGAAACCGTGCTGACCAGTAGCACGATGTTTGCTCCTGGCGCGATGGCGTGCGCCCACTCGACATCGAGCGTTGTCTCCCCTTCCCAGCCAACCTGATCCATGTTGGCTGAATCAATATTCACCTGGCCGAGCGGATATTCCACATCAAACATTGGCGGATCTGGCAGGCCAAAGGTCTGATCGAAGGTATGTAAGTCCTGCTTGATGCTGGGGCTGCCAAACGAATCAAGGATCACGATAGACATACCCTTGCCAGTGAAGCCTTTGGCATAGAGTGGATTCAGATTATAGAAGGTTTCCACCTGCTCTGGGCTGAAACACCCACCAGGCACCCCGGCGCCACATGCTTCTAACGCCTGGGCTGCCTGAGGGCTGGGTTTGAATGGATTGCCCGTCTGTGGTAGTGTAGCCGCTGTGGGGGTGCCGTTGTTCCCATTGAAGGTTGGCGTGCTGAGCGCACAGGATGAAAGCACAAGGAGCGCAGTCAGAAAGCCTGCTGCTTGCCAGATCGTGGTGAAGGATGTGCCCCTGGTGGATCGGATAGAACGGAAGATCATACATAGTGGGCCTGGAGATTGCTGAGCCTTTGAGAACAGCAAACCTGCCCCTCCCCTTTCTCATCAACACAAAATAGTCGCGTGCCAGCCTGCTAGGCGATGAGCGCCGCAAGCCTTGTACCAGCATAGCAGAAGCATTCAAGCTGAAGCAAGCGAATTGATAGGCAAAGAGAGCTTCTATGAGGAAAACCCTCTTTACCTTTCAGCGATAAGATGCTCACAGCATACCAAGCTTATTTCTGGCTCAGCGCGGCGCGCACATCATCCAGCGTGGGCGCGACGGAGAACGGCTGGCCGACCGAGCGGCGCGCGCCCTTGATGTCTTTGAGGCCATTGCCAGTGGCGACCACGATCACCCGCTCGTGTGGTCCAATCAGGCCAGACTCGCGGGCGGCGATCACGCCTGCCAGCGAGGTCACACCGGCTGGCTCCGCAAAGACGCCAGTTGCGCGCGCCAGACGCGGAATGGCTGCCAGAATAGCCTCATCGCTCACCTTCACATAGGCTCCGCCAGATGCCTGCACGGCGCGCAGGGCTTTAGTCGTGTTGCGCGGCTGGCCGACGGCGATGCTATCCGCCAGTGTATTGGCCGGAACAGGGCGCAGGGCTTCGCCCGTGCGGAAGCATTCATAGATTGGCGCGGCGCCCTCGGCCTGGACACCCAGCAAGCGCGGCAGGCGGCTCAAGACGCCCAGCTTGTGCATCTCAACCAGCCCCTTCCAGATTCCCGCGATGGTACAGCCATCGCCAACTGCGACGGCCAGCCAATCGGCCATGTCGTCCTGAAGCTGCTCTCCAACCTCCAGCCCGCAAGTCTTCTTGCCCTCCACCAGATAGGCGTTGATGGCGCAGTTGCGGTTATACCAGCCAAACTCGGCGGCAGCATCCATTGCCAGATAGTATGCCTGGTCGTAGGAGCCGCGCACGGTGAAGACCGTCGCGCCATAGACCAGCAGTTGCGTGACTTTGGCCTCCGGCGCAGTTTCGGGGACGAAGATAAAGGCGCGCAGTCTCATGTTGGCGGCAAAGCCCGCCAGCGACGAGGCCGCGTTGCCGGTAGAGGCAACGCTGATCGTATCGCGCCCCAGTTCAGCCGCCCTGGTCACGCCAATGGCCGAAGCCCGGTCCTTGAACGAGCCGGTCGGATTGCGCGTGTCGTCTTTGATGAGCAGCCCGCCCAGCCCAAGCTCGCGGGCAAACTGCGGCGCGTCGTAGATTGGTGTCATGCCCAACTGAAGCGTTGGCAGCCGCGCGCTGCGCCCCACCGGCAGGACTGGTAGATAGCGCCAGATGCTCTGCCGGCGGTCATTCGCCAGCGTCCCTTTATTCAATTCCTGGCGGGCCTGGTCATAGTCATACTCTACATCCAGGATGCCCTCGATGCCGCAGGTCGGGCAAGTGTACAGATCGGGCCGCTCTTCATAGTGCGCGCCGCACTTGACACAGCGCAGGCCGGTCACGTTCGTCTTCGTCTCAATCATCTCGCGTACCTCTTATTTTATAATGTGGCGCGTTTCAGAAAGTGTCCCTGTCCGGCGCGCCCGATAAATGTGCCCTCCTCGACGATCACCTGCCCGCGCAGCAGGACGGTGCGCACCGACCCCTTGATCTTCGTGCCCTCATAGGGATTGTAATCAACATGCATGTGATGCGACGCGGCGCTCAGCACCTCCTCGCGTTCGGGATCGAACAGCGCCAGATCGGCGTCGCTGCCAACGGCAATCGTGCCCTTGCGCGGATAGAGACCAAAGAGCTTTGCCGGTCTGGTG
>JBJKSJ010000413.1:0-9830 GCA_046704085.1 Ktedonobacterales bacterium
CGTCTGCCCGCCTCTGCTTGCTGCGCGAGCCGCTTTCTCGCTTTCTAAAGAATGTCGGTAATGATCTCGCCCATCAAGCCGCGACGGCGGCGACGGCCAAACTCATCGTAATTCCCATAACCACCGCCGCCTTCGAGGTCATGGATCAACGCCTCGCCAATCAGCCCCGCCGCCAGGCCACCAGCGGCGCCCATGCCAATCTTCCCGGCATTGCTGCCCATCAGGTTCTGGAAGAAGCCGCCAGGCTGGCCCTGCACGCCCGCCGGGGTTGGCACGCCGGCAAGGCTTGTGCCGCAGTGCGTGCAGAAGCCGGTGCCCGCCGGGACGGCGCCCATGCAGGTGGGGCAGCGCATGACCTGCTGAGCTTGCATGCCCATCATCGGCTGCATCCCTGGCTGTATGCCTGGCTGCGCTGGCGGGCCATAGTGCGCGCCACAGTGCGTGCAGAAGGCCGCGCCAGCCTGAAGCGGATAGCCGCATTGGGCGCACGTGGAAGGTCGCTGCGTCCCCGGCGCTCCGGCGCCAGCGGCCTGGATGCGCGCGCCGCAGTGCATGCAGAACGGCGCGTTGCCATTCGTCGCCTGCCCACACATCTGGCAGACCTGCACGGCAGGAGCCACTGCCGCCTGGCCGGTCACATGCGCGCCGCACATCGAGCAGAACGGCGCGTTGGCATTCAGCGGCGAGCCACAGCCTGGACAACTTGAGGGCGCGCCGGTTGAGGCAGCCTGGGGCGCTCCCGCCGCCAGCGGCGTGCCGCAGTGCATGCAGAACGGCGCGTTCGCGTTGACCTCGCCGCCGCAATGGGAGCAGCGCGAGGTTCCGGGCGCCGTCGCGCTCCCCGATGATGCATACTGCGTGTAGGTCGTGGGGCTATTGGCTGCTGGCGCTGATTGATACTGCGGATAGTTGGTCGGCGCCTCATCAGGCGCGACCTTCGCGCCACAGCTTGGGCAAAACTTCTGATGGGGCTGCAAGGCAAACCCACAGGAACAGGTGGTCATCTCCTGCCTCCTTTTGATCGTTCTTGACGCGCGCTACCGTCATCATTCCTGGCACTTCATAACAGATATACGCACGACCACCGCCAAAGGTCCATTCTTTTTATTCAGTCTAGCATACACCTCCAAAAGATACCATCTTACGGCAGGCTAGCGATGCGCCGCCTGGAAGAACAGCGCGGCAAGTGAGGGCGCCACAGGGACAAAACAAGCGGGTGCGCCGCCTGGACTAGATGATAGAACCAGGCGACGCACCCGCTCAAAGCGCACTTTCAGAACCTTATGCGGTACCTTGATTACACGCACTCGCGCAGCTTGTAGGCCGTGCTGGCGTGGCGCAGCTTCATCAAGGCGACCATCTCTAACTGGCGCACCCGCTCGCGCGAGATGTTCAGTTCGCGGCCAACTTCCAGGAGGGTTCGGCTGCGGCCATCGCCGATGCCATAGCGCAGCGTGACCACCGCGCGCTCCCGCGAGGTCAGCGTGGAGAGCGCCCGATGCAGTTCTTCGCCGACCAGATGCCGCGAGGCGATCTCTGCCGGAGCCTGCGAAGAGCGATCCTCCAGGGTGTCGGCCAGGGAGTAGCGATTCTCGACATCCGCCGGGGCATCCAGCGAGACCGGCTGTTCGGTCACATGCAGCAGGTCATCGACTTCTTCCACGGGCATCCCTGTCGCCTCGGCGATCTGCTCTGGCAGCGGATCAAGCCCGCTCTCCTGCGAGATCTGCGCCGCCACGCGGCGCACCTTGCGCAGCCGCGTCGCCACATGCTCTGGCAGGTGAATCATGCGCGACTGTTCGCCTGCCGCGCGGCTGACCGCCTGGCGAATCCACCACGTCGCGTAGGTGCCAAAGTGCGTGCCGCGCTTATAGTCGAACTTCTCGGCGGCGCGCATCAGGCCCATGTTCCCTTCTTGAATCAGGTCAATCAGCGGCACGCCGCTGTTGACATAGCGCCGCGCGATGGCAATGACCAGGCGCAGATTCGCCTCCACCAGCCGCCGCCGCGCGCGCGTATCGCCGACGGCAGCGCGCTTCGCCAGCATCAACTCTTCCTCGTGCGAGATCAACGACAGGCCACGAATATCATGCAGATAGCCCTGGAACGCATCCTCGGAGCCATCAGCGCCCTGGAAGGCGCGCTTGGCGTGCCCTTCATAGAGCGCCTCCAGCGCCTCACCATCGCCATCCAGGTCCGGCAGGTCCGGCAGGTCCGGCAGTTCTTCAGCGGCCTCGCTGGCATCCTCCAACCCGGCTTCAGCAAGCTCCGCCGGGATGCCCTCTTCATCCTGGAAGGCCGTCAGGTCGATCTCGTCGGGGCCAGCGCCACTCTGCGCCGCCAGCGCCGATACGTCGGCCATCTGGGTAGCCATCCGATGAGCCAGTTCCGTATCCTCAGCTTCGACGACGTCGGAGGCATCCAGCAGAGCGTGCAGCTCGATCATGCCTTCCTCCCAGATCAGTTCTTCGCGGGTCTTTTGCACAGGTGTGTGCATGATGGCCCCTCCCTCTGTCCTAAACTTCGATCAATCAGCAGATCAAAGACGCATTGAGCCGATCCCTCTATTCCCTCGTCCCAATGCCTGGACAATTCTTTGCATCATCTTTGTTGATTTTCCGTATCATCAGTGTCCAGTATACCCAACCAGGCTCTTGGAAGTCATCCGGTAATCACCTGAGACGACGTAAGGTATTCAATCGATCTTTTGGTATCCCTGTGGAGGCTGCATCCTGAAATGGTTCACGCCAGCCAACAGCAGGAATAACCTGATCTGCCTCACGTTGGATGATCGTTCAGCGATGTCTGATACTCTCTACTTCTGTAATACGTTCAGAAAGCCGGAAAGTTACTTCACGAACTGAAGTAGGCTATGCACAAGCTCCGCGCATGGAGCATGCCAACCACTGCCACTTTGGGCAGCCGATTTTCTCTGCCAGAGCAATCTTCTGGTTCAAGGCCACTGTGCAAACGCTGGACAGAGGCGCTGAAAAAGAGGTTCCCATAGATACTACGTATTGAGGCTCACAGTGGATGTATTCGCCGGGGGAGTTGGCCGCGATCCAGCAGGGCTTGATAGAGGCGCGAGAGATGCTGGCGATCCACCAGCGCGGCGGTGGGCGTCAGGCGGCGCAGGATCAGCGCGGCGCTGGCATCATCGGCGAGCAGCGCATCCAGCAAAGCCGCATCCTGCACTTCCAGCAAGGCCACGTCGCGCGAGAGCCGCACGCGCTGCGCCTGGCGCTCCCACTCCAGCAAGGAGTAGCGCGTATTCTGCGGCAGCGCGGCCTGGGCCATCTGCTCCAACTGGTCGATGAGCGCCTCCGCGCTTTTGCCCTGGCGCAGCGCGCTCAGCCAACGCTCGCGGGTCAGGCGATAGAGGGCCACCTGATCGAGCGACTGGCGCTCCGCGAGTTGATCCAGGACCAGCAGCGCCGCTTCGCGCACGGGCGGCAGGGCGACCACCTCAAAGTTTGGCTGGATGACCATACGCCCAGCCTCGGTCTCATCCAGCGCCGCAGGCCAGGCGCCCTTGCCCAGCAGCGCCAGCCCAACCGCAGAGAGGCGATAGGCGATGGGCTTGCCAGAGGGAGCGCAATCCAGGTCCACCGCGCCCAACCAGTGCAGCGGCCCCTCGATCACATTTGCCAGAAAAGCGCCCTCGACGCGCATCCAGCCATCATGCAGCGAGAGCCAGCCGCCGCGCGGGCGAAAATCCCAGCCAAAGGGATTCCCGGCGGCGCTGTAGCGATCCACCAGCCCCTTGCCGCGCGGCGGAAAGAGGAGATGCGGCAGGCGCAGCCGCGCCAGCGATAGGAAGGCGGCGCGCGGCGTCCAGCCCTCCGACGCCACTTCGCCAAGCAGCGCCAGCGCCACCAGGCGGGCGCGCACGAGTTCCGGGCGCGCAGGCTCCAGGGGCGGCGGCTGTGGGCGCAGGGCCATGCCGGGCAGATGCAGGAGTTCATTCCAGAACACGCCATCGCGCCACGCCGCGAAGGCGCGCCGGGTACGCTCGGCCAGCGACAGCGCAAAAAAAGCCGGGGCATCGGCAGCGCGCACAACCTCGGCGTCTGCCTCCAACAGCCCCAGTGCCTGGGCGAGCAGGCGCAGGAAGAAGAGGCGCTCGGCCTCCTGTTCGCTCTTGATCGTCTCGATCTCGCTCTTCAGGCTGAGCGCCGCGTTCAACGAACGCAGCGCCGCTTTCGGCGCCAGGCCACTCGCCAGCAGGGCCAGTCCGCCAGGCAGATCGTAGAGCGCGTTCCAGTAGAGATAGAGGTCGCGCTGCATGGCCTCGACTGAAGCCAGGCGCGGCGCGCGCGGCTGCCATTGGATGGGCGATTCCACAGGCGCGGAGAACTCTGGCAGCGCCAGCAAGGCCAGCACCGAGGGGGGCACAGCCAGCAGCCCCTCGTGCGCGCCGCTGGCATATTCGCGCGAGCCAAGCAGGTCGAGCCGCCCCCAGAAGACCAGCCCCAGGCCCAGCAGCCGACCAAGGGCCAGATCATAGAGGCTAATCTGGGCGTCGGGCGCGCGCCCGCTGCCAGGAATCCAGCCCGCCGCGATCAGATAGGCGCGCAGATCGAAATTGGGCGCCTGGCCGCCGCAGCGCGCCAATTCGCGCAGGATCGCCCGCTGCGGTGAACTTAGCTCGCGCAGCGCCTCGCGCAAGGATGGCTCGTAAAAGAGACGCTGCGCCAGCTCCTCAAGGTTCGGGGTGCCCGCGCCAGCGAGCGCGCCGCTCGCCAGCGAGAGGCGGCGCGTTTCGGCAATGGCGCGCAGATGGCCCAATGGCGCGGCGCGCAGCAGTTCAAGATCGGTTGGTGGTCTCATAGATCATCGCTCATCCAGGGCGTATAGCCGCGCCGCTGGAGTTCACTCACCAGCGCGTCAGCAGCATCCGGGCGCAGTACCGCCAGGCCAGGCGCGAGGAGGTGATCGATAAATTGCTCAGAAAGGTTCAGCGTGGCCTCCAGTTCGCGCAGCAGCGCCGGGTCGGCGACCTCCAGCAGCATGGCCGATTCATCGACGCGCACCTGCCCATACATCGCGGCCCAGCGACGCCCCTGCTCCACCAGCGCGCTCAGCGGCGATTGTTCCAGCCAGGCGAGCCAGGCTTGCACATCCTGCCCGGCATCCAACGCGGCGGCGGCGCGCTCCGCGCTGGGCAGGAAGCGCAAGCCTGCTGCCGCCGCGCCAGCGGGTTCACACCACCAGAGCAGCGTTTCAAGCCGCTCTTCGCTGAGCGCGGCCAGCGGCGCGAGGAGCGCGCCCGCTTCCAACGGCTGAAGCGCTTCGGCGAATAAATTCGCCGCCAGGGGCGTCCCGCCAGCCAGTCCCGGCGGGACTGGCGCGCCGGAATCACCAGGAGGCGCTTCAGAGGCGCCGGATGCACGCCCCAACCGATGCGCCGCTGTCCCTGGCGGCGCTCCACGCGGCCCTTCCGCCAGGGCAGCCGGGGCCGCGCCCAGCAAGAACGCGCCCGTTGGCGTGATGCGGAAGCCTTGCAGCCGCCCCTGCGCGTCCAGCGCCAGGTCCACGATGCCCTGCCAGTGCAGCGCCCGGCGCATCAGCAGCGCCAGATAGCGGCCTTCGCCTTGCCGCCACTCGGCGCGCACGTCCAGCGAGAGCGGCTGACCATCGGGCAGGCGCTCCAGCCACCACTGCGGGCGCAAGAAGGTCTGTTGCTGGCCGCGTAAAAAGCCGGGCTGGAAGCGCCAGAGGAACTCCACCAGCGAGCCAAAACTCCACCAGCGCCCGGCAGGCGCCCAACGCAGCAGGCGGACCACCACCTGCCGGGCGGCCTGGTTCTCAGCAGCAATATCAGGCGCGTGCCGGGTTTCGCGCTGGCTCAGCGAGGCCACGCGCACGCCCGCGTCGCGCAGATCAACCAGTTCACGCGCTGAATGCGCGTGCAGCCAGTGCTGAAACAGATCGGGCGCAACTTCCACCGAGGGTCGCCCCAGGAGCAGGCGATAAGCGCGCAGCAGCGTCTCCCTGGCGCTAGCAGGCGCCAGCCCCTGGCGAACGCCCTCAGCAGTTTCCGGCTGCGACTGGCTGCGCGCTGCATCGCTCGGCGCGGGCGCAGGCTGCGGGGCAAATCCCAGCAGGCGCAGGAGAGCCAGGCCAAAGCGTAGCTGCTCCGGCGCCGCGCCCAGGCTTTGCGCCCAGCGTTGGGCCAGCGCGGCGTCCAGATCATAGGTGGAGCGCGCGGCGATTTTCTGGGTTGGGGCTGGCTCTAACGCCAGAGCCGTCCTATCGACCATCTGGGCGACCAGTAAAAAAAACAGCGCGGGCAGGTCGAACGTCGCCCGCTGTTCACGCAGCCCGGCAGCCGATGGCAGGTCTTCCCAGGCTGCCTCCGAGGGCTGCGGTGCCTCCGACTGCTCAGGCGCTTCTTCGCCCCCAGACCGAACGAGCGGCTGGAGGGGCAGCGCGCGCGGCAGGTGGGCAAGCACAGCTTCGCCAACCGCCCAGCCAGTGGAGCCATCAGCAGAGGCCGACGCGCGCCCCGAAAGACTGGCGGCGGCAAAGACCGGCTGGGCCAGCCCGCGCAGCCGCAGTCGCTCCAGCGCGGAGAGCGCCTCTTCTGGCTCGCCCAATCCCAGGCGGGTAAAGAGCCGCTGCGCCTCGTCCTCGGTCACGCCGCCCTCGGCCAGCGCCAGCAGATGCAGGAAGCGGCGCGTCACCGAATCAAGCTGCTCCAGCCGGGCTGCCAGCGGCAGCGGGGCAGGCGCGTCCGGCGCTGAGGCAGGCTCAGGCAGCGCCACATCGCCCTGCTGCCTGACTCGCGCCTGGCGATCACTGGCAATGAGCGCGGACACAGATTCAGGCGACGCGCCAGCGACCCGAAACTGCCCTGGATCGCGCACCCAGAGATAGAGCAGTGCCGCCACATGTTCGCAGGGCAGCGACCCGCCGGAAGCTGTCGGATCGGGCGAGGGGCTGCACGAGCATTCCCAGGCATCCAGGCCCAGATCGGCGAAGCGCGCCTGCGCGCTTCTGGGGGCTGCGCCTTCCAGAATGGATGCGCGCAGCGTGCCTGCCTCGCGCTCTGCCTGGCGTGCCTGCCCGGTGCGCTCATATTCCTGCCCGCGCGCCGCTCGCGCCAGGCCACAGAGGCGGATAATATCGGCCTCGCGCAGATGCAGCAGAGCAGCGGGCAGGTAGTCGTCCACGTTCGATCAGCGCCTGGAGACCGCGACGTCGGCCTCGGTAAACTCCAGCGCGCGGCGCAGCCCAGCGCGCGCCTCCCGCAGCATGCTTTCGAGATTGGCGCGCCAGGTAGACTCTGGCAGCGCCAGCACTGCCAGATTGAGCAGCGGCCTGGTGAGCCGGAGCCGGGTGTTGTTCTTCAGGATCACGCCCTGCCCCTGCGGCACAAGCACCCACTCGGCGATTCCGGTCACATCGCCGGTCAGGCGGGCGCGAATGCGTTGATTGCGCTCAATCTGCGGAAAGCGGATGGTGGCATGCAACGCGGGCGAGAAGGGGAGAAAGGAGATCGGCAGCGGCGCCACGCACTGCCCAACGGTGCTGGCATTGATGATCGGCCCGCCGGTATTGGTATGCCCAGCCATCTCCGGCCACCACTCGGCATAATTGCGCGTGTCGAGCAGCATCTCAAAGACTCGGTCCGCTGGCGCGTTGATCTCCCACTCGCTGGAGATCTCTACCTCTTTGACCGCACGCGCGCCCCCGATCACCAGGCCAGTCGCCAGACCAGCCGCGCCCAGCGCCAGCGGAAGCCAACCTCGTTTTTTCGCGCGACGTTCTTTCTCCATAGCACACTCCATTTATTCTGGCGCACGCGCCAGCGCGGCGGGTTTGGCCGCTGGCTGTGTCTGCGCTTGCGCTTGCGCGCGTCGCTTCATCCAGCGCGGCAGCTTGCCGGTTGCCGTCACACCCGTTGCCCTCCTGAACAGGAAGACATAGGCAAAGAACATGATCCAGTTAATGCCAGCCAGAATCACGATATTCAATGGCACCTGCGCGACCAGCAGCGTCTCGCCCATAATCTGCGGCACGATCAGCAGGACAAACCCGGTGACGATAATATTTACCAGGGTGAGCGGAATCAGTACCAGCCAGGCAAAGCGCATCAACTGATCGGCGCGCAGGCGCGGCAGGGTTGCCCGAATCCAGACGAAGAGGAAGATCAACCCCCAGAGCTTGATCTGGAACCAGAGTAACGCGAAGATGTTGAAGACGATGCCGCCCCAGAGACTGCCTAGCTGACCGACCCAGAAGCCCTGATTGGCGCCCGGCCCAGACCAGCCGCCCAGGAACAGCGTGGTCGCTATGCTGGAGACGATCACCATATTGGCATACTCGCCCAGGAAGAACATCGCCCAGCGCAGGCCGCTGTACTCGGTGAGGTAGCCCGCCACCAGTTCCGATTCCGCCTCCGGCAGATCGAAGGGCGAGCGGTTGGTTTCGGCCAGGCCGCAGGTATAGTAGAGCAGCAGGCCCAGCGGCTGAACGAGGATAAACCAGAGCCACCAGGGGTGCATCTGCGCGGCCACGATGTCCGTAAGCGAGATCGAGCCGACGCCGCTCGGATTCAGCACGCTGGTGAGCATGATGATGCTGATGAGCGACAGCACCAGGGGCAGTTCATAGGAGATCATCTGCGCCGTCGAGCGCAGCCCGCCCATGAGGGCGTACTTATTATTCGATCCCCAGCCAGCCATGAAGACGCCGATCACATCCAGGGAACTGAGCGCCACCAGATAGATGATGCCTGTCGCCAGGGCATTGACCGTCAGATAGGGAGAGAACGGCAAGACCACGAAGGAGGTGATAATGGGCGCCAGGAACATCACTGGCGCCAGCGTGAAGATAGCTTTATCAGTGGCGCTAGCGCGGATGTCCTCTTTAGAGAGCAGCTTCACCATATCCATGATCGACTGCAACAAGCCCCAGGGACCGACGTAGGTCGGCCCAAGGCGATCCTGCATCAAGCCCAGAATCTTGCGGTCCAGATAGGTGCCCAGCAGTGGGATAACCGGCACAAACAACAGCGTAAAGATCACGGTTACAAAGAAGTGAATCACTTCTTGCCAAAAAGCTGAGAGCATACAGAGCTTCCACCTTCCTAAAAGCCCGGATTATCGATCCACCTCACCCAGCACCAGATCAATACTTCCCAGGATTGCCACCACATCGCCTATTTTATGGCCGCGCAGCAGTTCCGGCAGGATTTGCAGGTTCACAAAAGACGGGCCGCGAATCTTGGCGCGATAGGGATACTCCGAGCCATCGCTAATCAGATAGATGCCCTGCTCTCCCTTGCTGCTCTCCACCGCAAAGTAGGTTTCGCCGCGCGGTGGGCGCAGCGCAATAGGCGTCCGCGTGCAGATGGCGCCACCCGGTAGTTGATCGACCGCCAGGCGCACCAGGCGCAGGCTCTCGTAGCATTCATCCAGGCGCACGCGGAAGCGTGCAAACGCATCGCCTTCTGAGCGTGTCTTTGGATTCACCGCGACCTCACGATAGGCCATATAGGGGCGATCCACGCGCAGATCGAAATTGACGCCAGAGGCGCGCAGGTTGGGTCCGGTCAGCCCATAGGCAATCGCCTGCTGGGGGTCGATATAGCCCACGCCCTCGGTGCGCGCCTCGAAGATTTCGTTGCCGATAACCAGATCTTCTAACTCTTGTAACGAGTGATCGAAGGCATTGCACCACGTCTCCAGATTGTTCAGCCAGCCCTTGGGGAAATCATGCAAGACCCCGCCCACGCGCAGATAGTTCACATTGAAGCGGCTGCCACCAAGCGCCTCGAACAAGTCCATAATGCCTTCGCGGTCGCGGAAGCAATAGAGCAGGGG
>JBJKSJ010000414.1:0-31568 GCA_046704085.1 Ktedonobacterales bacterium
CTGCTTGAAGCGAGGGCCGACTCAGGCGTTCTGGCGCATTGCGCTTCAGCAGGTGATAATAGAGGGCTTCGGTCTTCTCCATCATCCCTTCCAGCGTAAACTCGGCCACGACCCGCCCGCGCCCGGCATCGCCTAGCGACTGCCGCAGAGCGGCATCCATCAGCAGCCGCTCCAAAGCGCGCTCCAGCGCCGCAACATCAGCAGGGGGAACCAACGAGCCTTGCACACCATCTTCAATCGTTTCTCCCGCGCCACCGACCGCAGTTGCCACGACGGGGCAGCGCATCGCCATCGCTTCCAGCACAGCCAGCGACAACCCTTCATAAAGCGAAGGCAAGACAAATATATCGCAGGCGGCCAGTAGCTCTGGAATATCCTTGCGCGCGCCCAGAAATTGCACGCGCTCTGTCAAGCCGCGCACCTGGCACTCAGCCTCCAGGGCGGGCCGATGCGGGCCATCCCCGGCCAGGAACAGGCACACTTGCGGATAGCGTGGCAGCAGATGCTCCAGCGCCTGGAAGAGATAGGTATGCCCCTTCAGTTCATAGAGCCTGGCCGCCACACAGATGACCAGATCAGACTCGGCATACCCTAGCGCCGCGCGCGTGGCGCGGCGGGTCGCCTCGCGGTTGGTGATCGCATCGAAACGGCGCAGATCGATCCCGTTGCGCAGGGTCACGACCTTTGCTGGCGAGAGGTGTTCCCGCTCAATGGAGAACTGGCGCACAGCCTCCGAAACGGTGACGACGCAATCAGCCAGGTGAGATGTCCAGCGGTCCACCAGAAAGTGCGGCGTGCGCATCCAGGTGTAGGGCGAATGCACCGAAGAGATATTCACCGGGGCGCCCGCCAGGCGCGCCGCAAGCCGTGTTGCCAGGTTGGCCTGATAGAGCGAGCTATGCACGACATCATAACGCCCGCGCCGCAGCAGGCGCCGCAGGCGCCAGAGAACCAGCGGCGTCAGAGCGTGCCCCATGCCCAGGGTGGTCAGCGGGCAAATCTCACGGATGGCCGGAGCCAGCACATCATCCGGTCGCAGCGAGCAGACGCTCACCTCATGCCCCCTGGCTTTTTGATATCGCAGAGTATCCAGCAATAGATTCTCCGCGCCACCCAACCCCACTTCAGTAATCACATGCAGCACACGCAGCCTTGTTCCAGCGGCAGGAATACTCATGAGCGCCGCTCCTTCTTGTCCTGGGGTCGCCGCCCCGGTGCGCTCTGGGCCAGGCGCTGATAGAGGTCGGTATATCGCTGAAGCATGCGTTCAAGCGAGAAATCTGCGCGGACGGTATGGATGGCCGCTGCCGCCAGTTGGGCGCGCAAGTCGGCGTCATTCAGGGGACGCGCCAGGGCCGCCGCCAATGCCTCCGCATCGCCTGCTGGAACCAGCAGGCCGTTGCGCTCATGCGCAACCACATCGACATTGCCAGGAATGGCCGTAACGACTGGAGCCAGCCCGCAGGCCATCGCTTCCAGCAGCGCAATCGACATGCCCTCGGACCATGAAGACAGCACAAATACGTCAGCCGCCTGATAAAACGGCAACACCTGTTCGACCCAGCCGAGAAAGCGAACGCTCTCTTCCAGCCCAAGCTCGCGGGCGAGCGCCTCCATCTCTGCACGCAGGGGACCATCCCCGGCCACCACCAGCAGCGCCTCTGGGCAGCGCGCGCGCGCGCGCTGCCAGGCGCGCAGCAGAACATCAACGGCTTTCTCGGCGGAGAGGCGCCCGGAGAAGAAAACGATGGGCCGATCAGGCGGCAGGCTGAGTTGCGTGCGCAGGGCGGCGCGCTGAGCGGGCGCAGTCGGCGTGAAGCGGGCGCAATCGACGCCATTGGGAATCTGGTTGATGCGCTCCCGCGCAATGCCAACGGCAGCTAATTCCTCGGTAATCTGCCGGGTCAGGCTGATGAATGCATCCGCCTGCTGCCCGGCGCGCAGCACCAGGCGCCCCAGCCCCAGGGGCAAGCGATCCAGGCGCGGCACATCGCCCGCCAGCCCGCTGCCATGCACCTCGACGACCACGCGCATGCCGCGCCGCCGCCGCAGCCAGATCGCCAGCGGCACAAACAGATAGAACTGGTTGACATGCAGCACCTGGCAGGGATCACGGTGGAACAGTTGATGGAAAAACGCCGAGGTCATGTAGCTGAAGAAGCGCAGGCGCGGTATCTCCAGGGTGAAGACGCGCCGCACAGCCACGCCATTGACGGCATCCTTCTTGGGTACGTCGCTGAAGGTTTTGGTCAGCACCGTGACCTGCCCGCCGCGCCGGACCAGGAACTCAGCCACCTGCTGCATCACGCGATCAGCGCCGCCGCCCGCGTGGGGATAATAACACCAGCAGAGCATCGTGACCGCCGGGGCAGACAGCATCCCCCCAGCGAGCGAGGCGTCGCCTGCTGGCGCTCCCAGCGTCGATATGCCGCTCTGCCCGGCTGCATCGCTCTTGGCATCCGTCAGCATGAAACTCTCTCCTCTACGATACTTTCTCTAGCGCAAAACCAATTGACCTCTTTAGCATGCTCCCGCACACTATCCCAGGGCCGCGCGTGGCGATATACACGGCATGACGAGCCGCTTTGAGGAAAGTGAAACTAGCCCAGCGCCTCTAGCGTGCGCGCCAGTCCATCGCGGAAGCTCACGGTTGGCGTGTAGCCGAGCAGGCGCCGGGCCAGTTGAATATCGGCCAGACTATCGCGCACATCCCCGGCGCGCGGCGGGCGGTATTCAGCATGGACAGCCACGCCCAGCAGTTCTCCAGCGATACGCAGCAGCGCATTGAGCGAGATACGCTCGCCACAGCCGATATTGATGGCCTGGCCGACGGCCTCTGGCGCCTCGGCAGCGAGCAGGTTCGCCTGCACCACGTTGCCAATATAGACAAAATCGCGGGTCTGCTCCCCATCGCCAAAGACGACGGGCCGCTGACCGTCGCGCAGGGCAGAGAGGAAACGCGGGATGACGGCGGCATATTCCGAGGCCGGGTCTTGCCGGGGGCCAAACACATTGAAGTAGCGCAGCGCCACCGTTTCCAGGCCATAGAGGCGCGTGAACAGGCTGCACAGGTACTCGCCCGTCAACTTGTGCAGGGCATAGGGCGACATCGGGCTGGGCGCCATGCGCTCCTCTTTGGGCAGGATCGGCGCGTCGCCATAGATCGCCGAAGAACTGGCATAGACCACCCGCCGGACCCCGGCGTTGCGCGCGGCCAGCAGGATATGCTGCGTGCCGGTGATGTTCGTCTCCAGCGATCCCAGCGGATCGGCAATGGACTGGGGCACCGAGGCGATGGCGGCCTCATGGAAGACCACTTCGGCCCCCGCCACCGCCGCGCGCACGGCCTCAAGATCGCGGACATCCCCTCGGACAATCTCAGCCTGTCCCTCAAGAACGGCCAGGTTGCTCTCGCGCCCACTCGACAGGTTATCCAAAATACGTACAGACGCTCCCCGTTGCAGGAGGGTCTGCGCGATATGCGAGCCAATAAAACCGGCCCCGCCGGTCACGACATATCGTGCTGTCACGCACTACCTCCAGGCGTATTGATGATGGCGAAAATCCTTTCTGCCTATTCAGAACGGATAGAAGAGCCGATCCCTCCCAGGGATAGCACAAAAGGCTACCACCCTGGAATCAGGCGGCATCCGCTGCCGGACGGCGCAATGGCAGACGGCGGCGCAGCATCGCCCACAGCAGGCTCATCTCTGGCACGCGCAAGACCCAGAGAACCACCAGATAAATGATGCAGCCCACCGTGCCCAGGAGACAGACCTGCACCAGCGGCGGCATTTGCGCCACCAGCGGAACTCTTCCCAGCAAAGCGCAACCAAGCCAGAGCAGCGCGGCGGCACAGGCCGTTTTGCCCAGCGACAGCGCAAGCTGCGGCAGGTTCAGGCCATGCAGCTTGTGATTCAGGATGAGCAGTAAGACTGCCGCAGCGATGAGATACGTCAGGGTCGTCGAGAACGCGATACCCGCGATGCCCCAGACCTGCATCAGCAGGTAATCCAGGATGGCATTCAGGAGCAGCGAGAGAACAGCCACATTGCGCAGGGTCCAGTTATCTTGAAGCGCGTTGTAGATGCGTCCATTGACAAAGCCGTAGGTGACCAAAAAGATGCTGGGCGCCAGCAAGGTGATCGCGCCAGCCACTTCAGCAGTAGAACTGGCGCTGAAGTGGCCGTGTTGCAGCAACACCTGGACCACTGGATAGGCCAACACGCCCAGCAAGGCGCCAGCAGGCAAGAGAATCATGGCCGAAAAGACGACGACCTGTCGGAAGGTATCACGCAAGTTGGTAAACTCGCGTCGAGCCACTTGCAGGGAGAAAACCGGCAGCAGCGTGGTGGAGAGCGCCAGATAGAAAAACTGCGATGGCGTATCCACCAGCTTGATCGCATACCCCAACGACGCGATGCTCCCCGCTGGGAGGAACGCCGCCATAAACTGATCGACCAGTGGATTCGCATTGATCATCAGCGCGCCTAACAAGGCTGGCGTGGATAGAACCATGATACGCCGCACGCCAGGATGCCGCCAATCCAGGCTGAGGCGGAAGCGCAGCCCCAGCCGCAGGTAGGCTATTATCAACACGACTACATTCAGCCCATAGCCCACCAGCGTGCCCCACGCCAGCGCGTAAATCCCCCAGGCCGAGTTTCCTAGCAAGAGAAAGGCAATGATGCTCAGGGTAATAAGGGCCGGAGCCAGCGATGGAATGGCAAAGCGTCCATAAGCATTGAGGATCGCGCCCAGCAAGACTGCCAGACACTGCAAGAACAGGATCGGCATCAAGAAGCGCAAGAGGATGACTACCAGGCTCTGGGTATAGGGATCGAGACGTCCAAAGAGTGAGACGATCAGCGGAGCGGCAGCGACCATCAGCGCTGTGACGATGATTGCCAGGATGGCGCCCAGCGTTGTCGCTGCCCAGAGCAGCCGCATCGATTCCGCTTCACTATGGTTCTCGCGGTACTCAATAAAGACCGGAATGATCGCCGCGCCTATTGCCGTTGCGAGGATGCCAACAATAGCGTATGGGACAATCAGCGCCAGCGAGTAGGCATCCATTTCCTTGCTTGTGCCAAAGACCGCTGCTGTCAGCGCCTGGCTGACAATGCTCAAGAGCCGGGCGGCGATGCTCAGAAAGAACACCATTGAGATCGCCCGCCCGGTGCGAATAGCTTTCCCCCGGTTTTGTGGCGCTCTATCAGCGATCGGAAGCGTCTCCTCAACTCCTGTTGGTAAACTCATGCCTACCTCACGCGCTCTGCCTGTATGAGCAGGTCGCTTTTGGCGCTTATTCTAGCTGCTGGATGCCGCCAGCGCAACAAGCGTTGGCTTTTTCGTGGCGGGCTTATGGTTCGGCCCCCTGTTTCAGCACCAGGCGCTTAACCTGATCCTCAGGGAGGCTTTCACCTTCACGCGCGCCAGGGAGGGCGACTTTGTCGCCCAGAGAGGGCACAGCCAGCACAGCAGGGTCTGCGCCAGCAGGACGAGCCGGGAAGACCTGCCCCGCAACCATCACTGCAACAATACACCAGAGCCAGGGGAGCGTGAAGTTCACCAGGGACCACAGCAGCGCCAACACCGCAAAGGCCAGCAGCAAGACCCGGTTGGTCTGCGCCAGCGTCCCCTGGAGGGTGTTTGCAGGGGTCGCCGGGACACGCCAACTCAGGCCAAAGACGCGCCAGATCAGCCAGCCGAAAAGGGCTAGCCCTATCACCCCGAAATCGGTGAGCAGTTCTATGGGGACCGAATGGCAGTTTACCCCGGTCACAATCTCAGAACCCAGGGGGCCAACCCCAAAGACCGGGTGATGCGGAACCGATGCCAGGCACTCCTTCATAAAGGTGACGCGCTGCGTAATATCGCCATCCTGTTGATTCAATCCATAGCTGATCGCGTGCGTCCCCATATCCGCCAGGACCGGAACGAGCGAGATAGCTTTGACGCTCAGCACGCCTATCAGCGCGGCGCCAGCGGCCATCACCCAGCTTCGCCGCATCCAGGCCAGAAGCAAGACGGCGCAGAGAGCTACGATCAGCGTCGATTTGCTAAAGGACAGCAGGAAAGGCCAGAGATCCAGGGCGATGGTCAGGGCAAGGGCAGCTTTCAGCCAGCGGCTGCGCTCCTGAAAGAGCAGCGCCACCGCCAGGATCAGAATTACCAGATAAAACAGCGAAAGAATTGTCGTCTCCGAGAGCGTAGAGGCGATGCGTACCTTGAAGGTCACATTCTCCGCCAGTTGTTCCAGGCCCGGATGGATAGCCGAGTAATTGGCGCCCAGGTAGAGGCGGGCGTACTGAAGGTAGCCAACCGCTGAGACAGGGATGCTGAGAAAGACCAGCGTGAGCAAGACGCCCCGCAGCGCCTTCTGCGTTCGCACAGCATTGGCGGCGTAGAGAAAGAAGAGGGCAATGGTCGCAAAGCCCTTGAAACCACTGATCAAGAGATCGCGCTGAGCCGGATCGCGCCATGCATTCCAGGCAAAAGAGAGCAGCACCCACGCGCCGCAGGCCAGAAGCGGAACCAGCACCGGCGTGCCTGTCAGGCGCTCGCGCCGATAGAAGCTGCGCAGCAGCAGGCCAACCCCGGCTGTCAGCAGAGCAATTGCAAAGGTACTCTCGGCGCCCAGCGCAGTCAGTTGCGGGATCAGCACCGGCACGACCGCCGAGATCAGTGAAGCAGCCAGCACTACTGCCAGCCCGACGGCTGGGGACCATGCCGCCACGAGCGCCGGAAGCATCAAGAGGATCGCAAACGCGATGGCAACCAGATTCCCCAAGGCCAGGGCGTGGCTGAGGCTGAGCATAGCAACGCTCACCAGCAGACCCGCGCCTACCGCCAGCCCAGAGCGCGCCCACACCACACCTGGCCTGGGCTCCGGCGCGCGCAGCATCTCGGCAATCCTGCTCAAAGAGAACGACATGTTCCTCTCCCTCTCAGGAACGATCCTTGTCAATCGACCTGCTTCTTTTCAGCAAGGCGCCAGGCTGTCGGCCACACCGGGACGGGCGCAGGCGCCGAAGAGGACAGCATACAAAATCACTTGAGGGCAGCACGCGCCCTACTCCACTGGCGCTTCTTCTCGTGTCAGTGCCTGGGGATCGAGCGTTACGAGCGGCCGCGGTGAACCTGACAGGCGCGCATACAAAGCGGCATAGCGCGCCAGCGAACGTTCAGCAGTATAGTCGTCTTCCACCCGCCTGCGCGCCTCTGCGCCAAGCCTCTGCGCCAACGTCGTATCCCCCAGCACCTGACGCAGAGACGCCGCCAGCGCGGGCGCATCACCTGGCTCAACGAGCAGACCATCAACAGTGGGGCGAATCACCTCAGCGGTTCCACCAATATTGGTGGTCACGACTGGCAGCCCACAGGCCATTGCCTCCAGGAGCGCGTTAGACAGACCCTCAAAAAACGAGGGCAGCACAAAGACATCGGACGCGCGCAGATAGGGCAGAACCGGCTCAAGCTGACCAAGAAAATGGATCGCTGCGTCAAGCTCCAGGTCTGCCGCCAGCTTCTCCAGCTTTGCGCGCTCCGGCCCTTGACCGACCAGCAAGAGATGGGCCGATGGATGGGATGGCTGCACGTCCTTCCAGGCGCGCAGCAGCGTCTCTACCCCCTTTTGCGACTGGAGCCTGCCCACAAAGATCACCAGCGGCCCCTGCTGGGGCAGCCCAAGCGCGCGGCGCAGCTCCAGCCTCTCGCTGGCCGTCGCTGGCGTAAAGCGGTGTGTATCGACTCCGTTGGGAATCTCGACAATCCGTTCGCGTTGAAAGCCGTGTTCCACGAGTTCGCTGGTGATCTGCGCGCTCAGGCTGATGATCGCATCAGCTCGCCGCGCCAGCCGCAGCATGAGCTTGCCAGCGGGTATCACCTGTAACCGCGCGACATCTCCATAGGCGCCCCCACAGGCAACGCGAATGACAATCGGGCAGCGACGAAGGCGGCGCGCAAGCAGCGCAGGGACAATATCCCGATACATTTCATTCAGATGCACCACCTGACCACGCGGGCCAGGCAAGAGGACCAGGAGCAAGCCCAGTGCCAGAAACGCGGACTGCGGGCCGTGCAGCTCTGAAGTCCAGATGCGGCGCACGCGCACGCCGTTGATCGTTTCTCGCCGCTGCATCCCCAGCAAGCGTCTGGTGAGTACGCTCATCCGCCAGCCCTGCGCCGCCAGCGTTTCAGCAATGCGCTGGGCCTGGCGTTCCGCGCCGCCGCCGGGATAAGGATAATAGTAATGGGAAACCAACGCCACCTGGGGAAGCCGGGTGGCGCGATTGGCCGGTTCTGACGTCGGCTGAGCCACACTTGTCCTCCTGACGCTCTCCATCGCCTGCTAATCCGCCCCTTCAGGCGCGGGCGCTCGCTGGGCTATCGGCGTCGGACGCAGGCCAGGCTGTGCCGGAGGCGCGGCTGGCGCGTCCAGTTCGATATGCCCCTTCCAGCCCGCCGCAGGCCCAAACTGGAAGTAGCGCGTCTGCTCATCCTGAAGCCGCAGATACGCTTCTTTGTTCGAGCAGAGACGCAGACTCTTCCAGAAGGCATGAATATCCTGGGCAAACATCAGCGGACGTTTGAGCCGCTGCACGCCCATCATCAGCGGAATCTTGCGGTAATCCAGGCCCATCAGCTTGATGCAGGCCAGATCAACGGCCACCGGATTGAAGCCGCCCACCAGCAGGCCCACCGGCTTGGGGGATGGATGCAGCGGCCCCTCTTTATCGCCGGCCAGGATGCCATCGATGCAACTAAAATAGCGGCGTTGAACGCTCTCCGTCAGGCGCCCCTGCTTATCGGTATACAGAAGCAGGTGGTTCAGGTCAAGCACCATACGCCAGACGGTATCGTTGCGATACCAGTCCCCTTCGTACCAGAGCGGCTTCTCGACCTTCTTGAGCCGTGCCAGCCACCACTTGACGCCCGCCCGATAGGCAAAGCGCGCGATGGGAACGACGAGCTTGAAACCATACTTGCCATATTTACTGGAGGCAAAGCGATCCGTCATCCCCTCTTGAACGCGGCTCGCCACTGGCGCATTATCCGCCAGCACATCGCCCCCCTCCGAGAGCCGCCCGACGCGGTGATGAGGCAGCCAGCGTTTCTCGTTATTCAAGCCGACCAGATTCTTCAGGCTCAGCGTCACGCCTGCCTTGCGATGCGTCTTCATCTTTGCCAGGCAGATAAAGACATCGGACTCCAGGACCGTTGTGGCGAAACTATAGCGGTGATGCTCGGCGTTATGCGCCTCGCCCATCACGTTCTCGTAGACCGATGCCGTGCTGCGAAAGCGCGGGGCATGCTCGACGATCTCATCGAACATACTGTCATGGCCCAGGTCCATAACGGTATAGCCGCGCTGATCGCCTTCCAACGCATGCGCAGATTGAATGACCCCATTCGAGTCACGGACCGCTTGCAGGTCGCGGTAGTCGATCACCTCCAGGGGTACTTCTGGGTGCGCCTGCTGGAAATAAGCGTGTAGATCAGCCACACCGATTTTCTGGATAATGACCGGGAAATCAACCTCTTTGATCGGTGAGTCACCAATCGTGATGCGCCCCTGGCCTTTCAGCGCGATATACGTGTAGTCCACAAAGGGGCGAATCACCGAGCCATGCACCGTAGACGCCTCGATGCCGATCTGTCCCAACTCGTGCTTGCTAATGACCAGATTGGGCTTCAGTACCACTTTATCGCCGGGTTTGATGATCTCCCCCAACGGGTTCCATTCAGGCGTGCCATAATGGGCTTTATCCAGCCCCAGCCGATAGAAGAGATCGCGCACCGCCGCATAGACCGTATTCTCTGGATCATAGCCCGAATCCTTAAAGGGATATTCGGGGTATTCCTCCGGGGGATGAAAGGGCGCCTGGGGGTAATCGGTGCGCCCGGCGTCATAGATGCAGACTGAGGTATCTTCTAAAGTACGCATGCTTTTCTCTAAACCTCCACCGGCACATGTGAGATGGTGAAGCGGAGCTTCCCAGAGATGGCGACAGGAATCTTCTCGACCAACTCAAACGTCATTTGGAAGGCCGAGTCGCCGTGCTGATGAATGGTATCTTCCAGAAAACGGAAGGCTTCTTCTTTGCGGAAGACGCTCATCGGCTCAATCTTAATCGTTAATTGTTCGCGGGTCTCCTGCACCACCTGGAACTGGCGTACCCCATCCAGTTTATAAAACAGGTGGGTAAAGAACTCGCCATGCAGCAGCTTGCCCGATGGTGTGGTAATCACGTCGGCGCTGCGGCCCTCGACCACATCCATCAGGGGAAGGCCACGCCCGCAGGTGGGCTGGCGGTCCGTTGGCCGCCCCAGATCGCCCATCTGATAGCGAATGAGCGGCATGGCATAGTTATGCAGGTTGGTCACGGTAATCATGCCCACTTCGCCCGGCGCGACCGGCTGCCCATCGCGCAGGAACTCGGTGTAGTTACACTCCGCCAGCAGATGCAGCCCCTCATGGTGGTCACATTCGTGGGCGATATTGCCCACCTCGCGGCAGCCATAACGGTCAAAGACCCTGGCTCCAAAGGTCTCCTCGATCAACGCCCGCTGGGGCGGCGTCAGAATCTCGGCAGAGGATTGAATGCCAATGGGTCGGATTCCCTCAATCTGGTGGCTGCGCAGCACCTGGGCAAAGAGGGTCAGCGAGGAAACATAGCCAACGATGAGATGCGGCTGGAAGTGTACCAGATCTCTGGCGGCAGCGACCAGATCGGCTTCGCTCACATCAAAGGTATTGACCCAATAGACATTCGCTTTGACACGATCATTGATCATGCGCTCGCGCCAGCTTTTATGCAAGCGAGCATCATAATCAGACCCCCAGAGGAAGGCGCGGCGCATGCCTGGCTGAAAGCCGCACATCGTAAAGTTGCGCCAGATGTCGGCCAGGCTCCATGCCTGATAGGTAGAAGATTGATAAAAGGTCAATGGCGTGCCGGTTGAGCCGCCGGTATGATTCTCATACATCTGGTCAGGTGGAATGTTATCCGCAACCATCGCCTGGTAATGGTCTTGCACCTCGCGTTTTGTCAGGGGCGGGATCGCCTGAAGATCGCTCAGTTGGGAGAACGCCTCTGCCGCAAAACCGGCTGCCCTGAAGCGATCCCGATAGAAGGCACAGTGTTCCTGGGCATGAAGCAGGAGCGTCTTCAATCGCTGCACCTGGAGTTGCCCAAGCTCTGCTCCAGGGAGCCACTGCGTTCGGTTGAGTTCTCGGGTAGCGGCATTGAGCGTATCGCGTGCGCGCGCCATCCGCGCGTTCAGATACATCCCCAGGGCCATCTGGTGGGCGCGTTTTACCAGCCCGGCCATGCAACAGTCCTCTTATCTTCCAAAGTCAGTACGCCCCTTTGCCAGTCAAGGCCACCTTGACCGTCATCAGCAGAATCTTCAAATCAAGCCAGAGCGAGTAATTGCGAATGTAAAACAGATCATCCTCGGTATGCAGGTGCATGGGGCGGTCACTGCGTCCATTCACCTGCCACCAGCCGGTGATGCCCTGTGGAACCGTAAAGCGGCGATACTGCCAGGGGGAATAATTTACCACCAGCCAGGGAAGTTCAGGACGCGGGCCGACGAGACTCATATCCCCTTTAATGACATTGACTAATTGTGGCAACTCATCCAGGCTCGTCTTGCGCAGGAAAGCGCCCACACGGGTCACGCGCGGGTCGCGGCGGCGCTTGTGAATCAGCATCCCATCGCGCTGCTCGACCACCTGCTGCGCCATTTTATCAGCATTGCGCACCATCGTGCGGAACTTATACATGGTGAAGATACGATGATACTGCCCAACCCGCTTCTGGGTGAAGATCGGCGCTCCTCGCGAATCCAGCCGGATCGCCAGCGTAATCAGCAGCATGAGCGGAGCCAGGCAGATCAGGAGCAGCGAAGCGATCCCAATATCTGTCGCGCGCTTCACGCGCGATTGCCAGCCGGTAATGGCAGCCTCATTCAGACTGATCAGAGGCAGACCCCCAAAATCTTCTACGCGCATGCGCGTGCTGAGTTCCAGATAATCGGGGATCACGCGAATCTGCACTGGATAGCGGTCCAGATTACGCACCAACTGCTCGGTCTGCTCACGCTCACGCCAGGGGAGCGTAACGATCACATCATCTACCTCACACTGCCGAATAATCTGCGGGGCAGCATTGAGTTTGCCCAGCACCGGCAGCGGGGGCAGCACCGTATCCTCTTTATTCACCAGTTCGCCTGTCTCGGTGTCAGAGACACAGCCGATCAGCCGCAGGCCCGCCCCTCCATGTCGCATGACCATGCGCGCGGCTTCCAGGGCGACTGGACCTCCGCCAATCATCAGCACGCGCCGCTCATACCACGAAGCAGACTTGACGAAGGGCCAGAGCGCCAGCCGAAAGAGCATCAGCACCAGGAGATCGCCTGTAATAAAGTAAATAAAGAGCAGGCGAGGCAATTCGTAATTGATCAGATAGAGTGAACCGCTGAAGAGAACCGCCGAGATAAGCGTCGCCCAGAGGACACGCCACGGGTTCAGGATGCTATCGTGATACTGCGGGTCATAGACACCGTAGGCGTGGAAGACCGCAAACCAGATAATCAACACGGAGATAATGGTTGACGGAAAGACCAGCGTTCCAGGAAGCTGCGTTCCCAGGGGCAGCACCTGCCGCGCGGCTTCAGCAAGTTCCAGCATACCCAGCGTCAGGGCCAGGTCGATGACCACTAAGATATTGGCAAGCGTACCCCGGCGGCGGCGGCGACCGGCGGCTGGCCTTCCATCCCGAAGAATAGAAGGCTGTGGCCCCGTCCAGGGATAGGTATCCGAGGTGAGCGGCGGCAAGCCAATCTCAGGATTACCTGGCATGCTTCCTTTTGGCCGCCTGCGCTCGCGCGACCTGACCGGCTCCGTAAGCGAATCGTGGTGTACCCGTGACCCGTTATTTGAGAAAGCTGATCCGGTGCCGTCTTGAAATTGCCGTTCTCCGATCACACAAACCCTCCGTGATGCGATGAAGGTACACAGCCTCTGGGAATGCTGACCGCTATGAAGATAGCGCAATGTAGATGATAGAGCAAGGATAATGCCCCCCGCGTATTCATGCTCTCGCTTCTTCCTGCAAGGGAAGACGAGGTATAGCCAGGCATTGTAACCTTCCTTATTTAGCATTAGTACTTTCTGGTACACTATCTATGCCAGTTCCAGCCTATTCGTCTTGTATCAAAGCAAAGGATTTTCATACTGCTATCTTCGCTCAGTTTTCCCAAAGTTGCAAGCGATGTCTTCACACTTTTTGTGTGTCTATCCGAAACAGAAAAGACTTTGCTATAATTGGCCGTGAGCGAAACGAATGCCCCTTGCTGAAGAAGCGGCCAGTTTGCTTACACCCAGGGGCTGACATACCGTGTTGGAGAGTCACAATGGTTGCACACCTTCCTCAGTTTAACTGGCGCTTCTGGAGAATAGAGATCCTGGTGGCGCTTGGACTCTGCCTTTCATTTCTTATTTTTTTCTACTGGCAGCACCCACCTGCCTCGCTGCTCCTGCTCGTCGTCGCGGCAGTGCTTGCGTGGATGCGTCTGGAGATCGCGATAGCTCTCCTGCCATTAACCTTCCCTTACTACTCCTATCTTCAGCCGCTCCGTTCCAGTGGCTCGCCTGCCTTCTATATCGCAGAACTCGGCCTTTTTATCTGTCTAGGGGTCGCGCTGCTGCGCACAGCCTTGATCGCCAAAGATCGCAACGCGACCAAAATATGGCTGCTTGGCCTCTGGCAGCAAGCGCGTTTTTTCTTGCTCCCAGGACTCCTGCTGCTGGCAGGCGCTTCGCTGGCGCTGCTGGCATCTCCGGATAAGCATAATAGCTTGCGCGCCTACCGGGAGGAAATCATCGAGCCGCTGCTCTACTTTCTCCTCATCCTGCGCTACCTGCGCACGCCCACCGATCTGGTGAGAACGATGGTGGCGCTGGTGCTTTCCGTTTTGATCGTCTCTTTCACTGCCATTATCCAGGGAGTCTTTCACCTCACCCAATTTCTTGCTTTGCTGGATACGTCTGGCGCTGGCTTCCGCACCGTTGGACCCTATGGCAGCCCCAACAACCTTGGTATGGCGCTTGATCGGGCCATGCCGCTCTTACTGGCTCTGGCGCTGACCCACATCCTGCCCCGCACAACTGCCGCTAGCGGGCTACAACGCGCTCCCTGGCGCGATCCCCTCCGTTGGGCGTGCTTGCTGGCGTTGATTCCGATGGCCTGGGCGCTCTATTGGTCCCACTCGCGTGGCGCAGAAGTAGCCATACTGGCAGTGGTGGCTGTCTACTTCGTCATCGAACTTCGTCGGTGGCTGGCAGTTATCGTTGTGCTTGTTGCCGGGGCGCTGGCTACTGGCCTCTTCTGGTCGCGCATCTACAACTTCTTAAATGCTGGTACTTCAGGTCATGCAGGCTCTGTCTCCGAGCGATTCACGTATTGGAAAGCCGCTCTCCTGATTATCCGTGATCATTTCTTCCTGGGAACCGGGCCTGATAGCTTTGGCATTCAATACAATCCGCAGAGTCCTCTCCCGCCAACTTCGCCGGACTCCTATGCGCTGAAGGCGCTGAATGGGCAGCCTTTCCCCAGCACCTACTTTCCAGCGATTTCACATCCGCATAACTTCTTTCTTGATTTCTGGATCAGCACTGGCTTGTTGGGACTGGCTGCCCTGTTCTGGCTCCTGGGTATCTTCGCAATCATGTTGGTTCGTTTGTACCGCTTCTGTGCGCGATTGGGTCGGGGCACTTTGTATCAACGCTTCCTGCTCGGTATCGCCGGGTGCATGATTGCCTCCTTCGTGCAGGGGTCGGTGGATAATTCCTACTTCCTGCCAGACCTGGCGATGTACTTCTGGCTTTTCATGGGTAGCCTGCTGATTGTCAACGGTATCGCGCGCCGTGAGCTGCCAAAGCCAGGGCAGGTAGAAACGCCGCAGACCATCGACGCCTCGCTGGACGCTTCGGTATAAAGAAAAGACATAGGGGTGCACGAGATTAAATCAACGCTGCATTTAGGCAAGAGCATTGCCAAAAATATCGCCTTGCGCAACGGTCTGATTGCCTCAGCCGCGCAGCGCCGCCGGACGCGGCGGGACGCTGATCCAGAGAAAGATCAGCCAGAATATCCGCTGACCGTTTTTCATCAGCACTCAACGGTGCTGGCGCCCCTGCGTAAAGACTGCCTGATGAACGCTGATGTGTTGGAGATTGGCCCAGGCAGCAACCTGGGCGTCAGCATACTCATGCTGCTGGCGGGGGCAAAAAGCGTTACCTGCCTGGATGCCGTGCCCCTGGCGTTGAGCAAAAGTTCGCAGGCGCTCTATCCCGCGCTGGTGGCAAGGGCCGCGCAATTTCCCGATACGTATCTGGTCGCCCCGACGCTGCTTGAGCGCGCCAGACAAGACCCAGAGGGGCTGGCGCGCGAACTGCTGAAGCGTATCAACTATCGCGCCCCGGAGGATATTGGCGCCACAACCCTGCCGGACGCCTCGCAGGATTTCATCTTCTCGCATTCGTGCTTTGAGCATTTTGCCGACCCCACAGGCGCCATTGACCAGATTGCCCGGCTGCTGCGCCCAGGCGGCATCGCCAGCCACCAGATCGATCTGCGCGACCATCGCAACTTTGATCGCCCCCTTGATTTCCTGGCGCACAGCGATCTGGCCTGGCGCATGGCGACTTCCCACGCGCCCCATCGAGTGCGCAACCGCTGGCGCGTCTCGGAGTATCGCGCCGGGTTTGAAAAACCAGGGCTAGAAGTGGTCTATATCGAAGCAGTCCATAGAATAGCGGTCACAGAGGAGATGCGCCAGTCGTTTTATCAACACTTCCAGGACATGGATCTGGACGATCTGGGCGCCCTGGTCATACTGATCGTCGCACGCAAACGCGACTAGAGGACAGCGCGCTCAGGCGCCGTCGGCTCCCAATTTGACAGCCCTGGGGCACTGTGCTACCATTCTTACTGAAACATCTCTAAAGAAGACTGTATCTGACGATACTGCTCAAATAACCGGGCGCGGCGGGATGGTCGGCCTGGGGCAAGAAGGTATGTAGCGATGTTGCCATTCCCTGCCTATGTTCCCATCTTCATCCTGATCGGCATAGCGATCCTCTTTGCCGCGCTGGTGACGGGCGTCACCTTTATCCTGGGGCCGAAAAAACCCTCGGCTGCCAAACTGGCGCCATACGAGAGCGGCATCCGGGATATTGAGCCGGTGAGGCGCCGTTTTCCAGTGAAGTATCTCGTGACGGGCATGATGTTTATCATCTTCGACATCGAGGCCGTCTCTTTCTATCCCTTGGCCGTGCTGCTCAAGAGCAACCTGAAGGTCTTTGGGCTAATTGAACTGGTGATCTTCCTGGCAATCCTGCTGATTGCCTATATCTATGTTTGGCGTAAGGGAGCGTTCCGATGGGAGTGAAAAACCCCTGGGAGCCAGTGCAAACTATCTCGAACGCCCAGACGCCCCGCCTGTCGCGGGGCGTCCATGTGGAGTCCGGGACAGGTATTCTGCTGACTCAAGTCGATAAGTTACTCAATTGGAGCCGGAGTTCCTCGCTCTGGCCGGCATTGTTTGGACTGGCCTGCTGCGCCATCGAGATGATGGCGACCAGCGCAGCGCGCTTCGATCTGGCCCGCTTTGGCGCGGAGGTCTATCGCGCCAGCCCGCGCCAGTCCGACCTGATGATTGTAGCCGGGCGCTGCTCGGTCAAGATGGCCCCCGTCATCCGGCAAATCTACGATCAGATGCCCGACCCCAAGTGGGTCATCTCGATGGGCGCCTGCGCCTCCTGCGGCGGCGTCTTTAACAACTATGCCATTGTGCAGGGCGTGGACAAGATCATTCCGGTGGACATCTTCATTCCTGGCTGCCCGCCCACCCCTGACATGCTGCTCTATGGCTTTAACCAGTTGCAAGAAAAGATTCGCCTAGGCATCCCTAATCCCGCGGACCCGCTCAACGTCGGCGCGGTGAAAGACCTGGGCAGCGAGAATTAAAGAAGGCTTAGGCGTTATGGCCGAAACCACAAAAGACCTGGCGGCAAAAACAGTGGAAGCGGTACGGTCAAAGTTTGGCGAGGCCGTGCTAGAGGTGGTCGAGCATCGCGGCGAGACAACGATCATCCTGCCGCCGGAAAAAGTACCAGCCGTCGCCAAATATCTGCGCGACCACCCTGCGCTGCGTTATAATTTTATGGCGGACCTGACGGCGGTGGACTGGCCGGAGCGCGAACCGCGCTTCGATGTCGTCTATCACCTGCTTTCGATGGATACCCGCGCCGTCATCCGACTGAAAACGCGCGTCGGAGGACCGGGCGAGGAGCATCCTGACGTTCCAACGGTCAGCGCGATCTGGCCGACGGCCAACTGGTACGAACGCGAGGTCTACGATCTCTTTGGCATTACCTTCACCGGACATCCCGACCTGCGGCGCATTCTGATGCCAGAGGACTGGACCAGTCACCCGCTACGCAAGGACTATCCGCTGACCGGCATCGAACTGCCGGAGCCGCACTGGGGCGGACAGGTGCCATTCAACCAGTCGCTGCCAGAGGGCATTGGGCGGCAGACCATGCGCGTGAACGACAGCCGTCCGCCCACTCCATCACGCCCCGAACCAGAGCCGGGCGAGTAGCCGGGCAAGGACACGAACAATGCAAACTGGAGAGCAAACCGAACTCCATATCACCGATAGCGTGAAGATTGACGAGACCACCCGCGTTGACACCATGACGATCAACATGGGTCCACAGCACCCCTCGACGCATGGCGTGCTGCGCCTTATCCTTACCCTGGAGGGCGAAACCGTCGTCAAGACTGTGCCGGATATTGGCTATCTGCATACCGGCATCGAGAAGACAGCGGAGAGCAAGAGCTATTTCCAGGCGCTGGTGGTCACTGACCGCATGGATTACCTGGCGCCGCTCTCGAACAACCTGGGCTATGCGCTGGCTGTCGAAAAGCTGCTGGGCGTCGAGGAGATGCCACCCAAGGCGGTCTTTTCGCGCGTGCTGCTGGTTGAGCTTCAGCGCATCGCCAGCCATCTGGTCTGGCTGGGCACCAGCGCGCTTGACCTTGGCGCGCAGAGCGTTTTCCTCTACTGCTTCCGCGAACGCGAGATGATCCTCGACATCTTCGAGCTGGTCTCCGGAGTGCGCCTGATGACCAGCTATATCATGCCGGGCGGCCTTCAGGCTGACCTGCCCCCTGGCTTCGATGCGAAGGTGCGCGAGTTTACCAGTGTCTTCCCAGAGCGCCTGCGCGAGTACCACACCTTGCTGACCAATAATCAACTCTGGCTGGAGCGCACCAAGGGCGTCGCCAGGCTCAGCGCCAAAGACGCCATCGCCTGGGGCTGTTCCGGGCCAGTGCTGCGCGGCAGCGGCGTGGCCTGGGATGTGCGCAAGACCTTTCCCTATGCCGGCTACGATCAGTTTGATTTCGATATTCCAGTGGGCAGCAACGGCGATGTCTATGATCGCTATCTCGTGCGCATGCTGGAGATGGAAGAGAGCCTGAAGATCGTCCAGCAGGCGCTGGAGGGCATGCCAACCGGCCCCTACCAGATCAGCGACCGCAAGGTCGTGCCGCCGCCCAAGTGGGCCGTCGCCACCAATATGGAGGCGCTGATTCACCACTTCAAGCTCTACACCGAAGGCTACCGGCCCCCCAAGGGCGAGGTCTATCAGCGCATCGAGTCGCCAAAGGGCGAGCTTGGTTTCTATCTGGTGAGCGATGGCACGGCGCGGCCCTATCGGATGCACGTCCGAGCGCCCTCGTTTGGCAATCTAGAGGCGCTGCCGAAGATGGTCGAGGGCGCGCTGCTCTCGGATGTCATCGCGGCAATTGGCAGCATCGATATTGTGCTGGGCGAGGTGGATCGCTAGCGGGGGATCGTTATTTTAGGAAGGACAGGGGAGCAGTGGTTTCTGAAGCAGCCAAAGAACGCATGCGCGCCGTCGCAGCAAAATATCCGACCAAACGCTCAGCCGTGCTACCGGCGCTCTATATCGCGCAGGATGAAGAGGGCTACGCGACGCAGGCCGCGATGGATGCCGTCGCCGAAGTCCTGGACCTGAACGTCGATGAAGTGAAGTCTGTCGCTACGTTTTATACGATGTTCTTCAAAGAGCAGCCCGGCAAGCGCGTGATCAAGGTCTGCACCAGCATCTCCTGCTATCTGCGCGGCTGCGATCAACTGGTGGAGCATCTGGAGAACCGGCTGGGCATCAAGCGCGGCGAGACAACGCCAGACGGGCGCTATACGCTGCTGACGGCGGAATGCCTGGCGTCGTGCGGCACGGCGCCTGTGCTGCAAGTCAATAACGAGTTTGTCGAGCAGGTGACGCTGGAGCAGGCCGACGAACTGATCGACGCGCTCAACCAGGAACTGGCGAGCGAGAGCGACGGTCAGCCTCCTGCTGGCGTGAAGCCTGCCACGCTGGGGATGCAGGAGCAAAACAAAACCGAGCCAGCCGGAACGAAACGGCATTGAAAAGAGTCGAGAACGATGCCTGAACTGATTGTCACGAAAAATATCGATGTGCCGAATATTGATATTCTGCCGGTCTATCGCCAGCACGGCGGCTATGAGGCGCTTGAAAAAGCTCTGAAAACCTCTCAGCCAGATGACATCCTGGAAATGGTCAAAAAATCAGGGCTGCGTGGAAGGGGCGGCGCGGGCTTTCCGACCGGCACGAAATGGAGCTTCCTGGCAAAAGACAGCCCCAAGCCGCGTTACCTCTGCTGCAATGCCGATGAGAGCGAGCCGGGCACCTTCAAAGATCGCATGATCATGGAGAAGAACCCGCACCTGCTGGTCGAGGGGGTCATCCTCTCCGCCTATGCCACGAAGGTACACCACGCTTTCATTTACGTGCGCGGCGAACTGGCCCTGGCGGGGCGTCAGGTGGAGCGCGCCGTGCGCGAAGCCTACGAGGCAGGCTACATCGGCCCGGACATTCTGGGCAGCGGCTATGATCTGGAAGTCACGGTGCATCGCGGCGCGGGCGCGTACATCTGCGGCGAAGAGAGCGCGCTGATGGAATCTTTGGAGGGTCGGCGCGGCTATCCCCGCCTGAAGCCGCCGTTCCCGGCAGCCATCGGCCTCTATGGCGGCCCGACGGTCATCAATAACGCCGAGACGCTCTCGACCATACCGGCGATTGTGCAGAACGGCGCCGAATGGTACGCCAGCTTTGGCACCGAGAAGAGCAAAGGCACGCGCGTCTACTGCCTGAGCGGCCACGTCAATAAGCCTGGCAATTATGAGCTTCCGCTGGGCACGCCACTGCGCGTCTTAATCGAGGAGTGCGGCGGCGGGGTCTGGAGGGGTAAAAAGCTGAAGGCGGTCATCCCTGGCGGCTCATCTACACCGTTTCTCGCGCCTGATAAGCTGGATACGCCGCTGGATTTTGAGTCCATCGCGGCGGCAGGTTCGATGCTCGGCTCTGGCGGCGTGATCGTCCTGGATGAAGACACCTGCATCGTCGGCGCGGTGCTGCGCATGACCGAGTTCTACCGCGACGAATCCTGCGGCAAATGCACGCCCTGCCGCGAGGGCACCTACTGGCTGGTGGAACTGCTGGAGCGATTGGAAGAAGGGCACGGCAAGGAGCAGGATGTGCCGCTGCTGCTGGATATTTGCGACAACATCGCGGGCAAGTCTTTCTGCCCGCTGGGCGACGCAGCCACCTCCAGTATTATCAGCAGCATCAAGCTGTTCAAGGACGAGTATCTCTATCACATTCGTGAGGACCACTGCATGGTTGGCCCTGGGGCGCTTGCAGCGGCTGGGGTCAGTCGATAATGCCCCCACGAGGTAGAGGAAATAAAGAGACTACAGCGTTTACAACATTTACAACATTTACGGGAGTGGGGTTCGCGGTTGACGCGCCCACGAGATAGAGCAGTATGCCAGAAGAAGAAAAGCCACAACTCATCAATCTGACCATTGACGGGCGGCCCGTGAGCGTGCCTCCAGGCACGGTTGTCTGGAAGGCCGCGCAAATGGCGGGGATTGAAGTTCCAAATAATTGCTATCATCCCAAAATGCCCCCGCTGGGCGCCTGCCGCATGTGCTTTGTGGAGATCGAGAAGGCGCCCAAGCCGCCGCAGACCGCCTGCACAACCGTCTGCGCCGAGGGGATGATCGTCCATACCGATACCGCGCTGGTCAAGAAGGCCCGCGAGGGCACGCTGGAGTTCTTGTTGATTAACCATCCGCTGGATTGCCCGATCTGCGACAAGGGCGGCGAGTGCGACCTGCAAGACTTCACCCTGCGGCATGGCCCCGGCGGTAGCCGCTTCGACGTGACCAAACGCCATTTCATCAAGCCCATCCCCGTCAGCGACAACATTTTCCTGGACCGCGAACGCTGCATTGCCTGCCAACGCTGCGCGCGCTTCTCGCAGGACATAGCGATGGACGAAGAGGGGCTGATCCTGGTGGATCGCGGCTATAAGACGGAGATCAGCGTCACGCCCGGCGGAAAGTTCGACAGCATTTTCTCCGGCAACACCGTCGAGATGTGTCCGGTGGGCGCGCTGACGGCGCGCAACTTCCGCTTCCGCACGCGCCCCTGGGAACTGCGCAAGACACCCAGCGTCTGCGCCAATTGCAGCGTGGGCTGCAACGTGCGCGTGGATGTGCGCGTGGACCGCATTCTGCGGCTGATGTCGCACACCAACGACAGCATCGACGATGGCTGGCTCTGCAACCGGGGCCGCTGGGGCTTTGACTACGTGAACAGCTCCGACCGGCTGCGCACCCCGCTGATCCGCAAGAACGGCCAGCTTGAACCGGCCACCTGGGACGAGGCGCTTGATCTGGTCGCCACGAAGTTGCAGGAGATCGTCAAGCGCGACGGCCCGCACGCCGTCGGCGGCATCGGCTCGACACACACCACTAACGAAGAAAGCTATCTCTTCCAGAAGCTTTTCCGCGCCGCCATCGGCACCAACAATGTCGATCATCATCACGGCGCCTTCCCGGCAACGGAGCCGGGGCAGCTTCCCTGGGTCTGGACCGACAGCATCGCCGGGCTGGATGGCGCGTCGCATATCGTTCTGTTTGCCGCCAACCCCTATGAGCGCCAGCCGGTGATCGACCTGCGCATTAAAAAGGCGCTGCGGGCAGGCGCAAAGATCTCTGTGGTTTCCAGCAAGCCAACCAGGCTGGATCGCCTGGCGACGCTGAAGCTGCAATATCAGGCCGGGCATCTGGATGCGGTGGTACGCGGGCTGCTGAACGTGGTCCTGAGCGAGAATCTGGCGCGCGGTCCATACGTCGAAGAGCATCCAGAGTTCCTGAGCGGCCTGCACACGGCCTCTCCGGCGGGCGCGGCGGACCATCTGGCGAAAATTGCCGGAGTGGATGCCGAGGCGCTGCGCGCGCTGGCGCGGGAGATCGCGGGCGCGAAGGGCGTGGTGCTGCTCTACGACGAGATGGCCGCCCAGGAAGAGGAAGCGCCAACCCTCGCCAGCGATCTGCTCAATCTGGCGCTGGCGACGGGCAACGTGGGCCGGGCGAGCGCGGGCGTTGGTCCGCTCTTTGAAGATAATAACTCGCTGGGCGCGCGCGACATGGGCATTCTGCCAGACAGCCTGCCGGGCTACGCCGGGCTGGAAGACGCGACGACGCGCGCGCTGCTGCGGCAGGTCTGGGGGCTGAGCGCGCCAAAGAAACCGGGGCTGACCTATGAACAGATGCTGAGCGGTGGCGTCAAGGCGCTCTACGTTCTGGGCGCCGACCCTGCCAGGCATCTGTCCGATCCAGCGGCGCTGGAAAAGCTGGAGTTTCTGGTGGTACAGACTCTCGCGTTGAACGAGACGGCCCAGCGCGCGGATGTCATCTTGCCGGGGCAATCTTTCGCGGAGAAAGAGGGCACCTTTACCAATACGGAACGCTGCGTGCAGGCGGCGCGTCAGGCAATGCGCCCACTGCCGGGGCCAAAGGCCGATTGGGAGATTCTGACGGCGCTAGCTCAGCGCATGAAGCAGGACTGGAACTATACCAGCCCCCGCGCGATTCTGGCGGAGATTGCGCGCGTCGTGCCCATCTACAGCGGCTTAAGTTGGGAACTGGTGAATAAGAGCGAGGGCATTCGCTGGCCCGCGCTGCCCGAAAACGCGAAAGCAGGTGGCTCGGCCTATCTGACGCTTGAGCTGTTCAAGAACGGGCTGCCGCAGGCGAAAGAACCAGCCGAGACGGTAGCTGCCAGCGACTGATCGCGGGTCGCACTCTGAGGGAAGCAACGATGTCGGATACAATCTTGTACTTACTTGCGACGGTCGCCAAGTCGATCATCCTGATCGGCGGACTGCTGACGGCGTTCGCCTACCTGACGCTGATCGAGCGGCGGGTGGTCGCCTTCATGCAGACGCGCCTGGGGCCGAACCGGGCCGGGCCATTTGGCTTGCTTCAGCCGCTGGCCGACGCGCTCAAGCTGGCTTTCAAAGAGCAGATCATCCCTAACAAGGCGCGCGTGCTGGTCTATCTGATTGCGCCCTTGATCTCGATCATCGTGGCGCTTTCGGCTTTTGCCGTCGTTCCGCTTGGAGGATACTGGCTTGGCTGGAATATCCCAAGCCCCTGGGACCCCTTCATCGCCGATATTAACGTTGGACTGCTCTATATTTTTGCCATCTCTTCGCTGGCGGTCTACGGGATCGTACTGGGCGGCTGGGCCTCTGGCAACAAATACTCGCTGCTTGGCTCTCTGCGCAGCGCGGCGCAGATGGTTTCTTACGAGGTCGCTCTGGGGCTGGCGATCATGGGCGTGCTGATGCTGTCGGGTACCCTGAGCATGGTGGGGATTGTCCACGCGCAGGTGGACCTGGGCTTGCCCTATATCTTTGCCCAGCCGCTGGGCTTTGTCCTCTACAGCGTTGCCGCCGTCGCCGAGGTGAACCGCGCCCCGTTCGATCTGCCAGAGGCCGAGCAAGAACTGGTCGCCGGGTATCTGACCGAGTACAGCGGGCTGCGCTGGAGCCTCTATCAGATGGCCGAGTATATCAACATGATTACGGTCAGTTCGATTGCCGTCACCCTCTTCCTGGGCGGCTGGACGCTCTGGCCCATTAACTACGGAACGTTCCTAAGCTGGCCGTTCATCTGGTATCTGATCAAGGTCGCCATTGCCCTCTTCTTCTTTATGTGGCTGCGCGCCACGCTGCCGCGCATCCGTTACGATCAATTGATGAAGGTCGGCTGGCGCATTCTGCTGCCGCTGGCCGTGCTGAATATGCTCTTCACGGCCATTGCCGTCTCGCTCGGCTGGCCCTGGTGGGCCACTGGCGCGTTCGGGCTGGGCGTTCTCATTATCATTGCGGGCGTCTGGGGGGTGCGCCGCGCCAGGGAGCAGGGCGAGCAACCCAAAGAGGCTGCCGAGAAGTTTGTTATTCCACCCAGCGTGAAACTGGTACGCATCGAGGCGGCTGGCGCAGCGCGTTCTGCGGCTCAGGTTGAGGAGGCCGCAGAGGAAGAAGCTGAGGCCGAAGCAACAGAAACCAGAGCCACCGACGAGGCGCCGAAGACGCCGGTCGCTAAGAAATAGAAGGATTCGCTCATCATGGCATTCGATATTGTCAAAGGTCTGGGCACGACGCTCAAGAACGTCGGGCGTAAAAAGACCACCATTTCTTACCCGGAGCAGAAGCGGGTACTGCCGCCGCGCTTTCGCGGGCGCCATGTGCTGCACCGCTACGAGAACGGGCAGGAACGCTGCGTGGGCTGTTACCTCTGCGCGGGCGCCTGCCCCGCCGACGCCATCTACATCGAGGCCGAGGAGAACTCGCCGGACAATGCCGTCTCGCCCGGCGAACGCTACGCGCGCGTCTTCGATGTGAACCTGCTGCGCTGCATCTTCTGCGGCTATTGCGAGCAAGCCTGCCCAACCGGCGCCATCACCCTGGAACATGAGTACGAGTTGGCTGCTTACGACCCGCAGGAGATGGTCTATCACAAGGAGCAATTGCTGGAGCCGCTGGGCCAGGCCACGCGCGGCTCGCTGGACGCCTGGACCGAGCCGCCGCCGGAGGAGACGCCCCAGCCCGTGCCCAGCCGACGCGGCTACTTCGATGGGCTGGAAGCCTCGGCAGCCGCCGTCGGCCAGGGCGATCTTCCGGCCCAGGCAGAACCAATCGAGGAGGAATAGGGCGCGAGTCCTTAGAAGCACACATGAACACCTCCGCAACGTTTGCCTTTGTGGCGCTGGGGATCACGGCCACCCTTTCCGGGTTGGGCGTGATCTTATTCCGTAACGCGGTCTACAGCGCCCTGAGCTTGATCTTGAACCTGTTCAGTCTGGCGCTCTTTTTTTTGCTGCTGAACTCGCTCTTCCTGGCCGTCGTGCAGGTGCTGATCTATACCGGCGCGATCATGGTCCTCTTCCTGTTCGTCGTGACGATGCTGGCGCCCGACGCGCAGGAGACCGAACAGCGCGACCCGATCCGCTGGCAGAAGGGTGTGGCAGCAGGGCTGGGGGTGATTCTGGCCGGAGGGTTATCCTACATCCTCGCCATCAGCACGCTCAGCCCGGCGGCGCGCGCCTCGACGGCGGATAGCCTGTCGAAGATGATCGATACGTTCGGCAGCATCCAGGCATTCGGCATGGGCCTGTTTCATGGCTTTCTCTTCCCCTTTGAAGTGACCAGCATCCTGTTGGTCGTCGCCATCATCGGCGCGTTGGTGCTGGGCAGAAGAGCGTCTAAGGATTAGGAGAACTGGCAGGGCCAAAGAAAGAGGCAGCAGATGTCCGAAGAGATGCCAAAGAACGATAGAGGAAAGACGCCCCTCCTGCAAGTATGGGCTATTTTCACATGGGGCTTCTTGATTCCCGTTACATTAGGGATTCTGATGCTTGCATCTCTAGGGTTGATGGTTGCCTTACTCTATAGCAATGCCACCGATTCGCTACATCTGCTATGGAGCGCGGTTTGTCTCATATGCGTACTTGGCTTCAGCTTTTTGTTTCAGTGGCAACAGGCTATTGAGGCAAAGAGGCCGAATATAGATACTCGCATTACCAAGCGAATGGTCTTGGACGCTGGCAGAGAAACCTACATCAGATCGAAAGCACTCATCTTAAGTTGAGCGCCCGGAGAAGGGTGATCACCATTTTCCAACGATATGCAAAAGAGGATTACTGGCTATGCCTCCAGATCAACCAACAGGCTATTTAATTGTCAGCGCAGTGCTGTTCACGATTGGCGTCGTGGGCGTGCTGGTGCGGCGCAACCCGCTGATTATGTTCATGTCCATTGAGTTGATGCTTAACGCCGTAAACCTGTCGTTTATGACCTTCGCTCATTATCTGGACTCAGTGGATGGCTGGATTTTCGTCTTCCTCGTCCTGACGGTGGCCGCCGCCGAGGTCGTAGTGGGCCTGGCGATCATCGTCTCGATCTTCCGCGCGCGCCGCGACATCAACATTGACGAGCTAGATTCCATGAAGGGGTGAGCAGATGGCCGTCTTTGACTTAACGCCGCTGGTCCTGCTGCTGCCCCTGCTGGGGTTTCTGATCATCGGCAGCCTGCGGCTCTTCAATGCGCACGAACACACCGAGGCGATTAGCTGGATCGGCTGCGGGTCAATTGCGCTGGCGTTTATCTGCGCGGCGATCAGCTTTGGCACGCTGATCAACTCGCTGACCCAGGCGCACGATACGACGCTCTGGAATTGGGTCGTCTCCGGCCACCTGAGCATCAACTTTGGCCTGCGGCTGGACGCGCTCTCCAGCATCATGTTGCTAGTCATCACGGGTGTGGGCTTCCTCATCCATGTCTACTCTGTTGGCTATATGCACGACGACCCCGGCTACTGGCGCTTTTTCTCCTTCCTGAACTTCTTCATCTTTGCAATGGTTCTGCTGGTCAGCGCCGATAACTTCCTGTTCCTGCTGGTGGGCTGGGCGCTGGTGGGACTGGCTTCGTATCTGCTGATCGGCTTCTGGTATCAGCGGCCATCAGCAGTGGCAGCGGCCAAGAAAGCCTTTGTCGTCAACGTCATCGGCGACTTCGGCCTGATGCTGGCGATCTTCCTGCTCTATAACAAGTTCGGCACGTTGTCTTACGGCGGCATCCTCTTCACCAATCCAGGCGCCACCACCGCCGCGCCGCAAGCCTTCGGCGTCAACGACCCGATGCTGATCGCGATCACGCTGCTCTTGTTCCTGGCCTGCGCCGCCAAATCGGCGCAGCTTCCGCTGCACGTCTGGCTGCCCGACGCGATGGAAGGCCCGACGCCGGTCAGCGCGCTGATCCACGCGGCCACAATGGTCACGGCAGGCGTCTATCTGGTGGCGCGCGCCAGTAACCTCTTTCAGTACGCGCCCATCTCGCTCTGGGTGGTCGCAGGCATCGGCGGTGCAACGGCGCTGTTTGCCGCCACGATTGCCCTGGTGCAGAACGACATCAAGCGCATCCTGGCCTACTCGACGATCAGCCAGCTTGGCTACATGTTCATGGCCGAGGGCGCGGGCAACTATTCCGCCGGTATCTTTCATCTAAGCACGCATGCCTATTTCAAGGCGCTGCTCTTCATGTGCGCGGGCGCAGTCATCCACGCCCTGGGCGGCGAACAGGACATTCGCAAGATGGGTGGCCTGCGCAGCCGCATGCCCTGGACCTACTGGACCTTCATCGTCGGCGGTCTGGCAATTGCAGGCATCGTCCCTTTCGCGGGCTTCTGGAGCAAGGACGCCATCCTGGGCACGCTCCTGGATCGCGGGACGGCGGCGGGAGGCAGCCGCTGGTATCTGGCGCTCTACGCAGTGGGGCTGGGAACGGCGATCCTGACCGGCTTCTATATCTTCCGGCTGATCTTTGTCACCTTTCACGGCGCCTATCGCGGCGGCGAGCCACTGCCACAGTTGGAAGGGCAGGTGGATGCGCGCGCGCGACAGCGACGTCGGGGCAATCCACTGGCTCGTGTCCACGAGGCGCCCTGGATCATGCTCGCGCCAATGGTCGTGCTGGCGTTCCTGTCCACCGTTGGCGGCGTCTATGGCACACCCTGGTATGACCCGCTGGGCCAGTTCTTGACACCGATCCTGGGTAATGGCTTCAACCTCGACACGTTTGCGCTTCAGGGCGCGGCCCTGTGGATTTCGTTTGGCGTGGGGCTGCTGGCGGCGCTGCTGGGGATCGGCGTGGCTGGGTATATGTACGTTCGCCGGACGCCGCGCCTCCAGCCGATGCGCAATCTGATTTATCAGACCTTGCTGCATAAATATTGGATTGACGAGCTTTATGATTGGGTGATCGTCAAGCCCATTGTGGGCACGGGCCAACTGGCAGGCCGCTTCGTTGAGGATGGCTTGCTGGACGGTGGCAGCCGGCGGCTGGCCTGGCTGGTGGGCAAAACCAGTGTGGGCTTGCGCACGATCCAGTCGGGCTATGTGCGCAACTACGCCCTGGTCTTCCTGGTGGGCGCGATCCTCATTATTTTGTACTACGTCGCACGGCCCTGAAGCCGAGGGGGCTAGAAGAAAAACGCTATGGGAAACTTTCCACTCCTTTCAGTCATCATCTTCTTGCCCGTTGTGGCCGGAGTGCTGCTGCTCTTCTTGCCACAGACCTGGGCAAAGCCCTGGGCGCTGTTCTGGGCCATTGTCGATCTGATCCTGGCGATCATTCTGATCGTGCGCTTTAATACGGGCCAGACCAGCTTCCAGGGTACTGAAACTATCTCCAACTGGATTCCTGGCCTGGGCATCAGCTATAGCGTCGGCGTTGACGGCATTAGCGTCTTCCTGGTCGGCCTGACCACGCTGATGAGCGCCATCGCCGTCGGCTCGTCGCTCTGGGGCATCGAGAGCCGCGTCAAGGAATATATGGCGCTGATGCTGCTGCTGGAGACGGGTGTGCTGGGTGTCTTCCTCTCGACCAATCTCTTCCTGTTCTATGTCTTCTGGGAAGTGATGCTCATTCCAGCCTACTTCCTGATCGGCGGCTGGGGTGGGCCGCGCCGCACCTACGCCGCCATCAAGTTTGTCCTGTACACGGCGGTTGGCAGTCTGCTCATGCTGGTGGGCATCATCTCGCTGGGCGTCATTCACCAGTTCAACGGTGGACCAGGCGCCAGCTTCACGCTTGACCTGACGGCGCTGATGCACACGTCGCTGACCAGCACAGAGCAAATCCTCCTCTTCCTGGCCTTCTTCGCCGCCTTTGCAGTCAAAGTGGGCCTGGTTCCCTTCCATTCCTGGCTGCCCGACGCCTACAGCGAAGCGCCCACCCCCGTGACCATCATGCTCTCCAGCGTGATGACCAAGACCGCCGCCTATGGCTTTATCCGCTTCTGCATCGGCCTCTTCCCCGGCGCGACGCACACGCTGGTGCCGCTGATGGAGATTCTGGCCGTCATCAGCATTCTCTATGGCGCCGTGCAGGCATTGGTGCAGACAGACTTCAAGCGGCTGATCGCCTATTCCAGCATCAGCCATCTGGGCGTCATCATCCTGGGCATCTTCGCGCTGAACAGCCAGGGATTGGAGGGCGGCATCTTGCAGATGGTCAATCATGGCATCACCATCGGCGCCCTCTTCTTGGTCGCGGGCTATCTGGAGGTGCGCACAGGCTCGCGCAAGCTGGAAGACTACGGCGGGCAGGCGCGGCGTTGGCCGCTGCTCTCGGTCGTCTTCCTGATCGCCGCGCTCTCGTCGCTGGGCCTGCCGGGGCTGAACAGCTTCGCGGGCGAGTTCCTCGCGCTGCTGGGAACGTTCCATGCCAACGTCGTCTATGGCGTGCTGGGCACGCTGGTGGTCATTCCTGCCGCCTGGTATCTGCTGCGCTTCTTCCAGGGCATCATGCACGGCCCTGAGCCAGAGCGCGGGCCGGTGGTGGCCGCCGGGCGCAAGGGATTGGCGCTTGACTTGCAACGACGCGAACTGGCCGTGCTGCTGCCATTGATGCTGCTCATCTTCTATATCGGCTTTTTGCCCGGCCAGTTGACCAGCCGAATGCAGAACAGTGTCCAGCATCTGCCTGGCGTACAGACCACCAGCGTAGCGCCGCCAACCGTCTCTTCTATGCAGCCTGTAGCCCAGAGCCATCATCCTGAGCAGCAGAGACTTGTACTTAGCTATCATCGAGGTGTTTGATGCCTTTTACATTTACGCCCACAGCCGCAGATTGGGGGCGAGTGGCGCCGGAGATCGTGATCGCCGGGAGCGCGCTGCTGCTCCTGGTCGCCGATCTCCTCACGCCCGCCAGGCGCAAGGGCTGGCTGGCGCTCTTCGCGCTGCTGGCCCTGGCTGGAGGCTTTGCCGCGACGATTACGCTTTTTGTCGTTGGCGACAGCCAGCAGGCATTCTTTGGCATGGTCAGCGACGACTGGCTGGCGCTCTTCGGCGATCTGATCGCCCTGAGCGCAGGCACGCTTGCCGTGCTGCTCTCGCCTGGGTATATCGAGCGCCAGGGCATCACTCAGCACGGCGAATACTACGCGCTGCTGCTCTTCGCCGTCAGCGGGATGATGCTGATGGGGTCGGCCACCAACTTTATGACCGTTTTTCTGGCGCTGGAAATCCTCTCGCTGGCGCTCTACATCCTGTCGGCCTTCATCGCCGGGCGCTTCAAGTCGCAGGAAGCGGGCATGAAATACTTCCTGCTCAGTTCCTTCGCCTCCGGCTTTCTGCTGTATGGCATGGCCCTTATCTATGGTGCAACGGGCACGACAAGCTTCAGCAAGATCAACACGTTCCTCTCGCAGCACGCGCCGAAGCTGACGCAGGGCACATTCGGCACGGACTTTGGCCCGCTGCTCGTGGCGGGCCTGGGGCTGCTGGCCGTCGGCTTCGCCTTCAAAATCTCGGCGATTCCCTTCCACGCCTGGACGCCCGATGTCTATGAGGGCGCGCCGACCTCGATTACCGCCTTCATGTCGGTGGGCACCAAATCGGCAGCCTTCATCGCCCTGGCACGCACCTTCATGGTGGCGCTGCATCCCGTCGGCTCAAGCTGGAGCGGCGTGATCTGGGCCATCGCCATTGTGACTATGATCGGCGGCAACATCCTGGCGGCCACGCAGACCAACGTCAAGCGCATGCTGGCTTATTCGAGCATCGCCCACGCGGGCTACATCCTGGTGGGCGTCGCTCTCAACACACAACTGGGCCTTGCCAGCCTGCTCTTCTATCTCGGCGCGTATACCTTTATGAACATCGGCGCGTTTGGAACGGTTCTGGTGCTGGAGCGGCGCGATGGGCAAGGCACTGATCTGAGCGACTACGCCGGACTCTCGCGGCGGCAGCCAGTCCTGGCCGCCGTCATGGCCCTCTTTCTGCTAGCGCTGGCAGGCTTCCCCGGCACTCTTGGCTTTCCGGCCAAGTGGTACATCTTCTACGCGGCCATCCACGACGGGCATCTGGAACTGGCGATCATCGGCCTGGTTGCAAGCGTGCTGGGCTTCTTCTACTACCTGCGCGTCATCTGGGCTATGTACTTCACCGATGGCCGCGAGCGCGAGGCCGCGCCCGCCCTGGCTGGCGCGCGCGAGCCTGAACCGGCGGCAGCCGCGC
>JBJKSJ010000415.1:0-3584 GCA_046704085.1 Ktedonobacterales bacterium
GCGGGCGCGGCGACGGTGGCGGCGCTGCTGGAGGGCAAGGTTCCGGTCAAGGCGGGCGAGAAGGTGGTGGCCGTGCTGAGCGGTGGGAATATCGATCCGGCGCGGCTGGCACGGATTCTCAGCGCGGGTGCTACGGAAGAACCAGCATGACAGACCCAGTGAAGTCTGGACTGGCAGAGCCAGCAGCTATGATCGGGTGCGTCCGACGCCGCCACTGGCGTTGCTCGATCTGCTGACTCAGTTACAGAGTTCGGATCGGGGTCAAGTAAGTGCGGGGATGTGAACAAGCAAGCCAATCGTGCTTGTGGATGGTAGTCCAGAAACCTGACGTGTAGGGCAAAGGAGCTATTTTTTGCCAGACTTATCTGCTTCCGTTCAGATGAGGCTCGCTACGCTTGAGGATGCGCCCGCCATTGCCGAGGTGCATGTTAATTTCAATATCCTCAAAGCGGATCGTCATGACGTGGGCATCTCGTCGCGCCAGCCTTGGCATAGTATAGCAGCGAATGCCGAAAAGGTCTAGTGATTTTACAGTATGGCTCTCTGATGGGGCCAGTGGCACACTATTGAGGCAAGCAAAGGAGCATGAGACATGATTCTGCTGGATGGCAAAGTGGCGATTCTGACAGGTTCTGGTCGCGGGATTGGCGCGGCGGCGGCGAAGTTATTTGCCTCGGAGGGCGCGTCGGTGGTGGTCTGCGACCTGGACCCCGCGCCTGCGAATGAAACCGCCGAGGCGATCAAGGCGGCGGGCGGCAAGGCGCTGGCTGTGCCCGGCGATATGACCGACCCGGCCTTCCCAGAGCAGTTGGTGGCGAAGGCGATAGAGACGTTTGGCGGGCTGGATGTGATTGTGAACAACGCGGGCTACACCTGGGACGCGACGATTCACAAGATGACGGACAAGCAGTGGCAGGCGATGCTGGATATTCATGTGACCGCGCCTTTCCGGCTGATTCGCGCCGCCGCGCCGTTCATCCGCGAGACGGCCAAGAAAGAGGCCGATCAGCAGGGCCGGGCCGCTGCGCGCAAGGTCATCAACGTTAGCTCGGTTTCGGGGACGCAGGGCAACGCGGGCCAGGCCAACTACTCGACGGCCAAGGCGGGCGTGACGGGCCTGACGAAAACGCTGGCGAAGGAGTGGGGGCAGTTCAATGTCCAGGTGAACTGCGTGGCCTATGGCTGGATTGAGACGCGCCTGACGCAAGCCAAAGAGTCTGCGGAGAAGATCGAGCGCGGCGGCGAGCAAATTGCCGTTGGCGTGCCGGGCCAGATGCGCGAGATGATGAAGCTGATGGTGCCGCTGGGTCGCCCAGGCACGCCAGAAGAGGCGGCAGGGCCGATGCTGTTCTTTGCTTCGCCGCTCTCGAACTATGTCTCCGGCATTGTGCTGGAGGTGCATGGCGGGCGAGCGATGTAAGCGCGGTTTGCATCTGCCTGGTCAGCGTTCATCGGGCAAACAGAGATGGTGGCTATTGATTGGGGTTGAGGGCATGGACTATGCGCGCACCGCGGAAGGAGAACCTCTTGCCGTTCCTGAGTGTTAGGGACTCCTGCCGCGCGCCGCAGCGGTGGCGCAGGTCAAGACCAACAGACGCCAGATGAGACCTGCTCATCTGGCGAAAGGAGGGCAGACATGCCACTTGATAATGTTCCTGAGTCTGAGTTTCCCGATGAATTGCTGCCTCAGCCGGTGAGGCGGAAAGCTGATGTGCCCCAGTCTGATATTCCCTATGAGCAGCTTCCCAAAGTGGTGAAGCAGAATCTGACCCCCAGGCAGTGGGCTGAAGCGCAGGGCAATGTGATCCCTGAAGGGGGACTGGTGCCCCAGACAACGGTCTATCTCAACCTGAAGAACGGCAAGTTCCTTCGCTACGAGTTTGGTCAGCGCGCTCCGGCTCCGCTGCTGGCAGCGCATGACCTGGCCGGTGGCCGGGGCGCGGATGATACGCAGTTTCATACGGCGCCCGCTGACTATGGCGGGCCAGCAGAATGAGTGAGTGCGCGCCGCCGCAAGTGGCCCAGGGCAAGCTATTGGTGAGGAACGATGAGTCTGTCCTCTGGCTCATCGTTCCTCGCTGCTAAGGAGCAGCGTGTGCGTTTTACCGGCCTCTGGCGGCATCCTGATTTTCTGAAACTCTGGGCCGGGCAGACTATCTCGGCCTTTGGTTCGCTGGTTTCCCGCTTTGCGCTGCCTGTCACGGCTATTCTGGTTCTGGGGGCGACGCCGCTGCAAATTACGCTACTCAGCGTGGCTGAACTGGCACCGGGTCTGCTGGTGAGCGTCTTTGCCGGAGCCTGGGTAGATCGCCTGCGGCGGCGCCCCATCCTGATCGCGGCTGATCTTGGACGCGCGCTGCTGCTGGGGTCGATTCCAGCCGCCGCGCTGTTGGGTCGGCTGCGCATCGAGCAACTGTATCTGGTGGCGCTGCTGGTGAGCGTTCTGACGGTCTTTTTTGATGTGGCCTATCGGTCGTATCTGCCCTCGCTGGTGCGTCGCGAAGAGTTACTGGAGGGAAATAGCAAGCTTCAGGCGAGCAATTCCGTTGCGGAGGTCGCTGGATTTGGTCTGGCCGGTGTGCTGGTGCAGGCGCTCACCGCGCCTATTGCGATTCTGGCCGACGCGCTCTCGTTCCTGGTTTCGGCGTTTTCGGTTGCGATCATGCGCAAACCGGAGCCGCCATCAGCGCCTACGGGAGAGCAGACAAATGCCTGGCGCGAGATTGGGCAAGGGATACGGCTGCTGCTGAGCAATTCGGCGCTGCGGACGATTGCTGCTACGACCGGAACGTTTAATCTGTTCCGCAGTATGTTTGGTGTGGTAATTATGCTCTATTTTCTCCGCGAGCTGCACCTGCTGCCTGTAGTCATGGGGCCGCTTTTTGCCCTTGGCGGCGTGAGCGCCTTCTTTGGAGCCGTGCTGGCCGAGCGGCTCACACGACGCTGGGGCGTTGGGCGCACGCTGATTGGCAGTTTGCTCGTGAGCGGTTTCCTCTCGCTGCTGATTCCGCTGGCCGCTGGCCCGCTGCTGCTTGTCCTGGTCATGCTGGCCCTGCCGCAGTTATTGGGCGACGGCGCGGCAACGATCTACGAGATCAATCTGGTGAGCCTGGTGCAAGCGATGACGCCGGATCGCTTTCAGGGACGCATCAATGGGAGCATTCGGCTGATGGAATGGGGCGCGATGCTGGCAGGGACGTTTGTTGGCGGCGTGCTGGGCCAGACCATTGGGCTGCGCGCCACCCTTTTTCTGGGCACCATTGGTGGGCTGCTCTCGGCGCTGTGGCTGATATGCTCACCTGTGCGCGGGCAGCGGGCGTACCCAACGCTGCCCGCAGAGACGGAGGCCGCGCTGACGCCAGGCAGGTGATACTGCCTCCCTCGCTGGCAGCTTTACAGACAGCGCCTGTTTTTAGGGCTGAGTAAGTGACAGGATCTTGATAGGAAGCGTCTGAACATCGAGACGAGAGAGGTTCACATGCCCGTGAGTGTATGTCCGGCGGCGGTGGTGGCTGCGCCGGCGGAGGAGGTCTGGGGGCTGCTGATGCAACCGGAGACGTATGATCAGTGGTGGGATTTTCACG
>JBJKSJ010000416.1:0-4393 GCA_046704085.1 Ktedonobacterales bacterium
CCACCCGCGTGGCCCGGGCCGATGCCGAGATGGGCGATGCGCCAGCGGCGCAGCCTGGCGGAGATTGTCTCTTGCCTGATGAATTAGGGACACCGCAGGCGCAAAATGGCGCCCGCACGCAGCCGCAGGTTTCCGGCCTGCCAACGGTCACGATTGTAGACCTGCGCGCCGAGTTGCGCGCCGGGCATACCAATGTACTCAGCCGGGCGCTGGTCGGCGCGCTCTCTGAAGTCCTGGCGGCAGAGCAGCAGGCGATCCTCTTCCTGAACCGCCGGGGCATGGCAAGCTACGTCCTCTGCCGGGAGTGTGGCTATGTCGCCTGTTGTCCGCGCTGCGATATTCCCCTGACCTATCACGCCGCCGAGCATGCTCTGCTCTGCCACTACTGCTTCCGCCAGGAGCCGCCGCCTGCCGTCTGCCCGGTCTGCCTGAGCGGCAATATCCGCTATTATGGGCATGGCACCGAGCGCGTCGAGGATGTCGTGCGGCGGCTCTTTCCGCGCGCGCGCCTGCTGCGCTGGGATAACGATACGGCGCGTGGGCGACACGGCCACGAGCGCCTGCTGGATGCTTTTGCCAGCCATCAGGCCGATATTCTCATCGGCACACAGATGATCGCCAAGGGGCTGGACTTCCCGGCGGTGACGCTGGTGGGCGTGATCTCTGCTGACACGGCCCTCTATCTGCCCGACTATCGCGCTGGCGAGCGCGCTTTTCAACTGCTGACGCAGGTAGCCGGACGCGCCGGGCGCGGAGCCGCGCCAGGGCGCGTAATCTTCCAGACTTTCACGCCGGAACATTTTTGCATTCAGGCCGCTGCCGGACAGAACTACCGCGAGTTTTACGAGGCGGAGATTTCGGCGCGCCGCCAGTATGGCTATCCACCCTTCCGCCGCTTCGTGAAGTTTACCTATAGTCATGAGGACCGCTACGCCTGTCAGGTCGAAGCCACCGCGCTGTATAACACACTCGCGCAGTTGGTCACGACGTTGGGCCTGCCCGACACCGATCTGGTTGGTCCCGCGCCTGCCTTCATGGAACGCCTGCGCGAGCAGTATCGCTGGCAGGTCATCGCGCGCGGGCCAGACTTGCGCCCGCTCCTCCGCGAAGTTGCCCCAGAAGAACTGCCGCGCGGCTGGTCGGTCAATATCGACCCGATGAGTACGCTCTAGCTTCCAGATGCTATACTGTCGGCGGTAATCCTCAACATCGAGGTTGGCGCCAATCGATGAGGATTGGGCCGAAGAAGGAGTGTGTACAGCTATGGCACAGGCCACCCATGAGGCTGCAAAGCAGCTTTCCGAATACGAAACCTATCTGCGCACCGACGAACTGCTCAACCTTCAGAAGTCTCCCGAAGAGATGAGCCATCCCGACGAACTGCAATTTCAGGTCGTGCATCAGACCTTTGAACTCTGGTGGAAAGAAACCGCGCACGAGCTTGGCGCCATCCGGCGACTCATGCAGGCCAGTGATTATCTGGAGGCCGCGCGCCTCTTGCGCCGCGCCGTGCAGATCGAGCAATTGCTGCTGCGCGTGCTGGCAATGCTCGAAACCATGACCCCCTGGGACTTCCTGACCATCCGCGCCGGATTGGGGCATGGCAGCGGCATGGATTCGCCTGGCTTCCGCGCGCTGCTGCGCCTCTCGCCAACCCTCTGGCCCGACTTCACCCAGGCGCTCCAGCGCGAGGGTGTCAGCCTGGCCAACCTCTATATCCAGCGCCAGCGCCATCCGGGCCTCTTTGAAGTCGCCGAGGGTCTGCTCGATTACGATGAATATTTCCAGCTTTTCCGCGTGCAGCACTATCGCTTAGTCGAGCGCAGCATTGGCCCGGACGCCGTTGGCACTGGTGGCACGCCAATGGCGCTGCTGGAGCGCACCCTGCATGATCGCTTCTATCCTGAACTCTGGGAGATCAGAAACACGCTGGTTCAGCGTGCTAGCAATGCGTGATCAGCTATGAAAACGCGCGCCGACCCGTCTGGTGGCGAGGAACAACCCGACCCTCCGCTTGAGCAGCGCGACACACCAGGGAGTGCGCCGCGCCAGGCAAAAGAGCCATCCGCCAGCCCACGCGATTACCTGGCGAATGAGCGAACTCTGCTTGCCTGGGTACGCACCGGGGTGGCGCTGATCGGGCTGGGCTTCGTCGTGGCGCGCTTTGGTTTGTTCCTGCGCGAACTTGGGTTGCGTGGCAACTCGGTGAGCCAGACGATCATTGGCGAACATTGGTCCACGATTATTGGCACGCTCATCATCCTGCTTGCCGCGCTGCTGCTGGCGCTGAGCTATCTGCGCTATCGCGGCGCGGCACAGGCGCTGGAACGAGGCGTGTATTACCACAGCCGAGGTCTCTCGACAGCCATCGTGACCATTGTCGTTCTGATCGCGCTGGGGCTGGCATCGTATCTGCTCCTGACTTCATAGTTTGGGCAGCAAGTAACGCTGGTCGTTTTCTAAAGGATGGAGAGTATGGCTCTGATTGTTCCCTCGATCCTCTCGGCGGATTTTGCCCGGCTGGGCGAGCAGGTGCGCGAGGCTGAGGTCGGCGGCGCGGATCGCATCCAGATTGATGTGATGGATGGTCGCTTTGTCCCCAATATCACCGTCGGCCCCCTGATTGTCGAAGCCGTGCGCCGTTCCACCAGCCTGCCACTGGAGGCGCATCTGATGATCGTCGAGCCAGAACGCTATGTCGAGGATTTCGCCAAAGCGGGCGCGGACATCATCATCGTGCATCAGGAGGTTTCGCCGCACCTGCACCGCACGGTGCAGCAGATCAAGCGGCTGGGCAAAGGCGCGGGCGTGGCGATCAACCCTGCCACGCCTGCCGGAACGCTGGAGGAGATTCTGCCTGACCTTGATCTGGTGCTGGCGATGACCGTCAACCCCGGCTTTGGCGGCCAGGACTTCATCCCCATCCTGCCCAAGCTGCGCAGGCTGCGCGCCATGATCAATGACACGCGCCCCGGCTGCGATCTGGAGGTGGATGGCGGCATTCACGAGGAGACGGCGCCGCTGGTCGTGGCGGCAGGCGCGAATGTTCTCGTTGCTGGCTCTGCCGTCTACAACAACCGCGAATCTGTTGCCCAGGCCATCCAGCGCCTGCGCGCCAGCCTGTAGCGCCGCCCTTCCAGGCGCCTCGTTGCCAGGCGGCAGCGCAGGTGTTTCCTGGCATGGCCTGATTATTGCCGCCATCCCACCCAGGAATCCCTTGCTGTGTTCCCTACGTTGCTGTGGAAGCAGCCTGCCAGGGCTGGGTGGGAGATCAGGAGTGCTACTTCTCAAAAAGCTGTGGAGTCCCCAAATCATTATTCCCCTGCTTTTGAGCGTCGGATTGCTTACCTTCCTCCTCAGTTTTGCTGATGCGAGCAAGGTCGTTAGCGAGATGGATATTGATTTGCCCAGGACGGCCATTCCGGTGTTTCTGCTCACGCTGCTCTACCTTCTGGTGAAGGGCCTGGAGTGGGCGATTAACCTGGCTCGCCTGGGGATCAAAGCCCGCTGGTAGGATTTGCTCATCCCTTACGCGGGTGGCGAGATAGGAAATAACCTTCCGCTAGGTGTCTATATAGAGAACTTCTTACTCAAAGGCATGCTGGGTTCGGGCATCTGGCAATCGTCAGCGGCGACCACCTGGATACTTATCATGGAGGTCGTGATCTGCTTGCTGACGCTGCTGATAGTAGGTGTGCCTGGCTGGTTCTGGCTGCGCCCACTGGTAACGGCAATGCTGGTCGGCATGCTGCTCTTCGGGCTGGTGTTCTTTCGGTCCAGAATCGTCCCGCGCTGGCTCCGGCACTGGCAACCGCGCCAGAAATGGCTGCGTGCTGGTGTTGAGGGAGCAACGCGCTTTTGGGAAAGTGGGCGCCAGCTTTTTACTCTCAGTACCTTCCTCTATGGGCTGCCCATGACAGCGATCTATCTGTGAGCGTATGCCACGACGCTCTATGTTATCGGCAAAGGTATTATTCCTAACTTTGGATGGCAGCCAACGCTGGCAGCGTATGCGTTCTCGGTGATCGCGGTATTACTTCTCTCGTTCCTCCCCAATCTTGGGTCTGTCGAAACAGTGGGGATGACAGTGCTGCTAGAGTTTGGCATTGATAAGAACCTGGGAGTTGCTGCCTTCCTCACTATGCGCGTATTAACGATGGGAACCATCGCCCTGGTCTGCGTTCTGATCCTTATCCTCTTTCATCGCCAGGTAATTCAAATGTTCCATCGCATATCGTACCCGCAGCAGGGAGGCCAGCCTGAAGCGACGAAAGAGGGAGACAAGCTGGAGACAGAAGTGTAGTCGTTGCGGCCTCTGGCCTCGTGTTTGACTGGATCTCGATGAAGCCTGGTAAGACTGGTATCACCAGCGCCCTCGCTGGCGGGATGGAGC
>JBJKSJ010000417.1:0-26948 GCA_046704085.1 Ktedonobacterales bacterium
TGATCACTGCTTACGCTCTGTTGACCAAACGATCCATATTGGGCGTAAACAGGAGAAGTCTTTGAGTGTTGCTATCCCCTGTGAGGGATTTAACAACCCTGGAAAAGAGCAACCTATGCCGAATAATCATACTGGCGCCCAGAACCAACAACCACATGCTGAACGCTCTCCCCTGGCGCCGGGAACGCCAGCTCCCGATTTTACCTTGCATACAACCCCTGATCAGATGGTTTCTCTCCACGACTTTCGCGGCCAGCCGGTGATTCTGGTTTTTTATCCTGAGGACTGGAGTCCGGTTTGTAGCGATGAGGTGGTGGTCTTCAATGAGGTCTTGCCCGAATTTCATCGCTTCAAAGCGGAACTGATGGGCATCTCTGTTGATGGGGCCTGGTGCCATCTCGCATTTGCTCGTGATCGCAAGCTACGCTACCCGCTGCTCTCTGACTTTGAACCAAAAGGTGAAGTGGCGCGGGCCTATCACGCCTATCGCGCTCAGGATGGAACGAGTGAGCGTGCCCTGTTTGTCATTGATGCTGAGGGGATCATCCGCTGGAGCTATATCGCCCCAGTGGGAATCAATCCTGGCGCCGATGGCGTTCTCAATGCCCTTGAATCGTTCGCTACCCAAGCCACCCAGTCATAAGGTGACTCTAGGAGAGAAGGCGCATCTATGGCAAATCTTACCGTCCCAGTTGGCCCGCGCGATCATGTACAGGGGCCCCCAACAGCACCTGTCACGCTTCTTGAGTATGGAGACTATGAGTGCCCGTATTGTGGCTTAGCCCACCCTATTGTCAAACAAATCCAATGGCAGCTTGGCGACCAACTTTGCTTTGTCTTCCGTCACTTCCCGCTCAGTACCATTCATCCCCATGCTGAGCATGCTGCCGAGGCAGCGGAGGCAGCAGGAGCGCAGGGGAAGTTTTGGCAAATGCACGACATGTTATTTGAACATCAGCAAGCCCTCGATGATGTTCACCTGATCGAGTATGCCAGTAGCCTGAACCTCGATCTGGCCCGGTTCAGGTCCGATCTTATGGCACATACATACGCCGGGCGGGTGCGGGAAGATTTTATGAGTGGAGTCCGTAGTGGAGTCAATGGGACGCCGACCTTCTTCATCAATGGTCAGCGTCACAATGGGCCGTTCGATCTAGCGATATTACTGGCCGCCTTGGAACGGGCAGCACTCGACAGAGGAGCTATTCTCCTCTAGAGGTGTTGGCTATACTGCCTATCCTTGCAAGAGCGGGGTCTCATCGATCCGTCCTTTTTGCAAGAGGATAGGCAGGTAGCCCACGCCAGTTTTTCTGCTTGGGAAGGAGCGCGACTCTATGCGAGCAACCGTGTCTGAGCTGCGTAAGGACATGCTGATTCGCTACGAAGGCGACTGGTATAGAATCCTTGATTTTGAGCATGTAAGTAAGGGGCGAGAGGCAGCCTTTATTCGGACTCAGATCAAACACCCTGGCACAGGCGAGGAGAAAGAAATTCGGCTGCGCGTTGGGGAGGAAGTTGAGCTAGTGCCAGGTGCACGCCGCCCCTGCGACTACCTCTATCAAGATGGAGAAGACATGGTCTTTCTGAACCCAGAAAGCCTGGATGAGGTCCGTTTTCCCGCGGAGCGATTTGGTGAGGCCAGGCGATTTTTGAAGCCAGGGATGGTGGTAGAATGCATCTTAGCCGGAGAGGAACTGGTGGGCATCGAGTTGCCTTACTCCGTCGAGTTAACAGTCAAAGAGTCTTCTGACACCATATCTGGGGAGTATTCCGCGCGTGGGAAGAAAATGGCGATCCTGGAAACCGGCGCGAGGGTCGAGGTGCCTCTCTTCGTTGAACCCGGAGATACCATTAAAGTGAATACCAAGACTGGCGAGTATATAGAGCGGGTAAAGTAGTATATTCTGCTTGATTGTTGTTTGCAAGAGCGGCGCAGAAGCTCCAGAGAGCAACACACCACCGACATCATCGGAGGCCGCCGCCTTTCCAAACGAGACCATAGCCTCAAAGGGCCGTAATGCGTTATGTGCATGCCTGACTAAAGCATGATGCTGGAGACGAGTGGTCATCTGTACTCGGCTATCTGGCTTCTGCCAGGTCCTCGGTAGAAGCACACTCTTCTATCCTTGTGCGGTTTTTCTTATTATCGCTCGAATTGGAGGCACGAAAAAGGGCAAGAGCCAGAAATAGAGACGCGATGGCGCCTGCTCTTGCCCCTGATAGCCCAGTTGTTAGTGACCGAGGAAGAAGGCCAGCGCCTGCGCGCCGATCTGAGCCTGAGTCAGAAAGAATTGGGTCAGGAATGTGACCACGATAATGCCCACGCTGGAAACAGCCAGCGCCGTGTTGAGGGCGGGCGTGCTGCTGATGTGCCCCTCTTTGAGCGGGGGCTTGACGAACATGGCATAGACCAGATAGCCGTAGTATCCCATCGAAATCAGGCTGTTGAGGACGCCGATGAAGACCAGCCAGGTGAGACCCTGCTGCCAGGCGGCGGCAAAGAGGACGAACTTGGCGAAGAAGCCCGCCATCGGTGGGACACCGGCCAGCGAGAGCAGACAGAGCGATGTGCCCACCGCCAGCCAGGCGTTTCTGAAGCGTAGTCCGTTGAAGTCGCGGATATTCTCGGTGCCCAGCGCGTGGCCCATTGCGATGATGCCAGCGAATGCGCCTAGATTAGTCAGCACATAGACGAAGAGGAAGAAGAGCGCGCTGCCTGTCCCGGCAGGGTTATTGCTGCCGACACTGGCCGCGAAGCCCACGAGGATGTAACCCGCCTGGCCGATGCTGGAATAGGCCATCATGCGTTTGATGTTGGACTGCACGATGGCAACGACATTGCCCAGCGTCATGGTCAGGATGGCGATCACCGCGAACAGCATGACGATAGTCTGGGCGTTCGCACCCCCCAGGTTGGCATCAATGAAAACGCGCATGAGCGCGGCAAAACCGGCAGCCTTGGAGCCAACGGAGAAGAAGGCTGTCGCTGGAGTGGGCGCGCCCTCGTAGATGTCGGGCGCCCAGGTGTGGAAGGGCACCGCCGAGATCTTGAAGCCAAACCCAGCAAGGGTAAAGATGGCGGCCAGCAGCAAAAGGATGTTGCCTCCTGCAAAACCGCTCTTCAGCGTGGCCTGGGCGATGCCGTTTAATTCGGTGGTTCCGGTCAGTCCATAGAGCAGCGCGAAACCGTAGAGCAGGATGGCTGAGGACATCGCGCCCAGCAGGATATACTTGACGGAAGCCTCAGCCGAACGATCATTGCCGCGCAGCAGACCGGCCATGATGTAGAGCGGGATACTGGTGAGTTCCAGCGAGATATAGATGGAGATCAACTCGCTGGTACTTGCCATGAGCATCATGCCGGTTACGGAAAGTAATAAGAGCGCGTAGAACTCGCCGACTGAACGCACGTACTTATTCACGTAGTCATACGAGACGAGAATCATTACTGCGCCGATCAGCAGGAAGAGCAGCTTGAAGAAGATGGCATACTGATCGACGATGAGCATGTTGAAGAAGCCGTGCTGGTTGGTCGGCGTGTTCGTTGCCAGTGCGAAGGTGAAGCCAGCGGGCACCGCCAGCCCCAGCAGGGCTGTTAAGACAACGATGATCCGCCGTTTGACCACCAGGTCGAGAAAGATGACCACCAGCGCCAGGATGGTGAGGCTCAGTTCCGGCGATAGCAGCCAGATGTCATTACTTGAAATTGTCACGGTGCGACTCCCTTAGTGAACTGCAACCGCCAGGGTCTGAAGAATATGGCTGACGCTCGGCTGGATGACATTGACGATGATGCCTGGAAAGATGCCGAAGAGCAGGATAACGGCGACAAGCGAGACAAGCGGCACCATCTCCAGGACACTGGCATCAGTAAGTGTAGCCCATTTTACATTGAGCGGCCCATAGAAGGCGCGCTTGAGCATCCAGAGTAGGTAGCCTGCTGTAAGGACGATGCCAAAGGCGCCTAAAATAGTCCAGGTCGTCCAGATTGGGAAGCTGCCGGTAAAGATCAGGTATTCGGCCACGAAGCCGCTGAGCGCGGGTAAGCCCAGCGAGGCCAGACACGCGATGGAGAAAAGTGTAATCAGCCTGGGCATGCGCTGCGCAATGCCGCCAAAGATGTCGATGTCGCGGGTATGGGCTTTCTCGTAGACCACGCCCACGCAGAAGAAGAGCAGACCCGTGATGCTGCCGTGCGTGAACATCTGGAGGGCTGCGCCGGTCAGCGCGGCTTGCTGGAAGCCCAGCAGGTTCGGATCGCCTGCTACGCCTGCCGCCGCCGCCACTCCCAGCAGGACGTAGCCCATATGACTGACGCTGGAATAGGCGATCATCCTCTTCATGTCGCTCTGGACCATCGAGACACCCGCGCCATAGAGGATGTTAATAGCCGCCAGGCCGCCGAGCCACCAGGCCAGGTCGTGCGCGGCAAATGGGAAGAAGCCCAGGCAGATACGAATCAGGCCATAGGCGCCCATCTTGAGCAGCACGCCTGCGAGCAGCACACTGACCGCCGTAGGCGCCTCCGTATGCGCGTCGGGGAGCCAGGTATGGAACGGGAACATGGGGATTTTGACGGCGAAGCCAAAGAAGATGAGCAGGAACGCCATAAGTTGGGCGGTAATCTGAATGCCTCCCAGCGAAAGGAAGCCGGTAAGCTGGTGGGCTGGCTGCGAGAGCAGAACCATGTTGGCCGTGTACATCCCTGTCTGGGCGCCCTGGCCGAAATAGAGCAGCAGGATGCCAGCCAGCATGACAGAGCTACCCAGGAGGGTGTACAGCAGAAACTTCCAGGCAGCGTACTCGCGCCGCAGACCACCCCAGACGGCGATCAACAGGAACATAGGGATCAGTTCAACTTCCCAGAAGAGGAAGAAGAGGATCAGGTCCAGCGCGGAAAAGACGCCCATCACGCCCGTTTCCAGCAGGAGGATCAGCGCCATATAGTCTTTGACGCGCCGGTCCACATGCCAGGAGCCGATGACGGCCAGGAAGCTGAGCAAGCCGTTCAGAATGATCATAGGAAGGCTGAGACCGTCGGCGCCCAGGAAGTAATCGACGTTAAACTGGAAGTTGGAGCCAACCTGGATATGAATCCAGGGGCTGAAATCTACCCAACGCAGGCTGCTCTGGCTGGCTATGCTGGTGTTGTCCCAGTGCTGGCCGAAGAAGAGGGCGAGTGTCAGGACAAACACCAGGCCGGTCACGCTGGCCGCGCCCCACTTCGCCAGGGACGGGCGGTTTTTGGGAACCAGGAAGAGTCCGATGGCCCCAGCGGCAGGGAGAAAGACTATTAAGGTGAGAAGTACATGAAATTGTGCTTGCACGGCTGTACAGCCCCCTATCGCAGCGGAAGCGCCTGGAGAGAGACCTGCTGGTCTCTCTCCAGGCTACCGCTTTATTTCGCAGATTGGACAACAATAAAGACGGCAATGGCAATAATCAGGGCGCCGCCGAAGATGCCGACTGCGTAGTTTTGTACGCGGCCCGTCTCGGTGCGACGGAAGATGTTCCCGCCCGTGCGGATAACAACGGCTGAGCCATTCACGATGCCATCGATGACGTAGCGATCAAACGCCTGCTCTCCGTAGGAGAGGCCGAACAGGATGTTGCGGATGATCCAGCCGTAGATCTCATCAATATAGTATTTGTTGAGCAGCATGCGATAGGCGAATGCTCCCACCGGGTTGCGCGTCAGCACATCAGCGCGAATGACCCGCACACCATACATCAGCCAGGCAACTGCTATACCTAGCACCGCTACAGCAACGCCAATCCATGTCAAAAACGAGAGGAACGGATCCTCGAATGCTGCTGCTGGATTGCCAGTCAAGAACGCCGGGAAATTACCGGGCCATCCCCAAAAGCCTGCAAGCGCGCTTGGAATTGCCAGGGCGACCAGTGGACCCCACATCACAACAGGCACCTTATGTGGTGTCCCCTCGCCGCGATACTCACCGCCCCAGAAGCCGCCGACCTTGCCGCCGCGACCGCCGAAGGTGAGAAACCAGAGTCGGAACATGTAGAAAGCCGTCAGTGCAGCCGTGAAGATCGACAACCCGTAGAGGACATAGTTGCCTCCGTTATTCTGACCATACGTGTAGGCTGCGGCAATAATGCCATCTTTGCTGAAGAAGCCAGCAAATGGCGGAATGCCGCAAATAGAGAGCGTGGCTACCAGGAAGCACCCGGCGGTCCATTTCATGTAAGGCGCCAGGCCGCCCATCTTGCGCATATCCTGGTTGGCGATGGCGTGGATGACGCAGCCGGAACCCAGGAAGAGCAGCGCCTTGAAGAAGGCATGCGTGAAGAGGTGGAACATCCCTGTGGCATCTGTTGAGGCAACTCCCAACCCCACAAACATATAGCCAAGCTGGCTAATGGTGGAATAGGCCAGCACGCGCTTGATGTCGTTCTGCACCAGAGCAATCGTGGCTGCAAAGAGCGCGGTGAAGCCGCCGACGTAGGCCACGACCTCGAATGCCTGTGGGCCAGCATGCTGGAAGATCAGGAAGGTACGCGCGACAAGATAGACGCCAGCGGCGACCATCGTGGCGGCGTGGATCAGCGCGCTGACTGGCGTCGGGCCTTCCATCGCGTCCGGTAGCCAGACGTGCAGCGGGAACTGAGCCGATTTGCCCACCGCGCCGCAGAAGACCAGGATCATGGCAACGGTCAGCAGGGCCGGGTCGATGGTTCCTGCCCTGGAGCTGATGTCGCTGAAGGAGAACGTCTGGAAGTTGAAGAAGAGGATCAGGATGCCAATCAAGAAGCCGAAGTCGCCAAAGCGGGTCGTCACAAACGCCTTGAGGGCGGCAGGCGGGGGGTCATTGCGCTCGTACCAGAAGCCGATCAGCAGATAGGAAGAAAGTCCCACCAGTTCCCAGCCAATATAGATGACCAGGAAGTTATCCGCCAGCACAAGGATCAGCATCGAGACGGTGAAGAGCGAGAGCCAGGCGAAGAAGCGCGAGTAGCCCGGATCGCCCTGCATATAGCCTTGAGAGTAAATCTGGACCAGCATCGAGACGGTGGTCACGACCACCAACATCAGGGCTGTCAGTGAATCGACGTGGAAGTCGATGGGATAGTGCAGATTGCCGAACGAGAACCATGTGTAGAGTCGGATCGTTTCGCCTGAAGCCTGGATGCTTGGGGTCGTAATGAACTGGACCAGGATAATCAGGGAGATGATCCAGGCGGCAGTGATAGCGACGATGCCGGTATAGCCGCTCATCTTTGCCCAGAAAGGGGTCTGGCTGCCATGCTCGTCATGACCGCCGTGCGTATCATCCTCGTGCATGGCGCTGCCGGTGGGACCGTGCCCGCCGTGCGCGGCGCGCAGGGTATCCACATCGTGGCCGCCAGGAGGGGCGCCAGGTTGATCGGTTGGCCCCCGGTCGGCGCTCTCGGCCTCTTCGTGGGTCAGGCCAGCAGGATGACCTGCATCGGTTGCGCCTGCTGGGGCAGTCGCAGGTCTGCTGCTGCGCACATCCATGACACGTGTAAAGAAGACGATGATAACGAAACTTGCTAAGGGTAGGGCTGCAACGAGCCAGGCGTAATCTACCAAACCCATAAGCGATCCTCTCAGTAGTCTTTCAGCATGTATCAGCGCGGCGTTGCGCTCGACAGGAAAGGTATTACCATTTCATCATGTTGATGTCAGCGACATCAATGGTATTGCGCCGCCGATAGATGGCGATAATCATTGCCAGTGCCACCGCTGCCTCGGCTGCGGCGACGGTAATGATAAAGATGGCGAAAATCTGTCCAGTCAAGAGGGCTGCGGTTTGCTTCACAGGGTTGAAAAAGGCAAAGGCAACGAGTGTGATGTTGACGGCGTTGAGCATGATCTCAATACTCATCAGCACAGCAACAGCATTGCGCCGGGTGAGCGCCCCAAACAGCCCGATGCAGAATAGGATGGCGCCCAGTACCAGGAAATGTCCCAGGGTGAGGGGATAAAAGAAAGACCCAATATCGCTCAAGACCAAAGGCATCGTTTAATCCTCCCTGCCGATAGCGATGGCTCCCACAATGGCGACGAGCAGCACCAGGGAGGCGATTTCAAAAGGTAGGACGTAGCTAAACCCGGATGGGCTATAGAGAAGTTGGCCGATGCGCGCGACATTGTTCACGCCGTTCGCGGGGATCGCGGTGGTCGTTGCGCCGACGGGAAGGTGAGAGTCGGGAGTGAAGAGCGCGAAGATGATGCTGGCGCCCAGCAATACACAGACAAGGGCCGCCGGCCAGAGTTGTTTGTTCGATGGGTTGCTCCGGCGCGACATGCTGTTGCGCGTGAGCATGATGGCGAAGAGGATCAGAATGGTCACTGCGCCAGCATAGATCAGTATCTGCACAATGGCGATGAACTCGGCGTTGAGCAGGATAAAGATGCCGGAAGCGGCCCCGAAGACCAGGACCAGGAAAAGAGCGGCATGCACGATATTACGACGTAAGACCACAGCCAACGCTGAGCCAACCAGCAGCGCGGCGATAATCCAGAATGCCACAGTGGCAATCACAGAGAGCATGGTGTGCCTCCAATGGACGAGGGGAAGGTTATGACCAGTAATAAGGGATAGATTGCTTCCACGCTCGCCGCAAAGTCGTCTCCTCAAGTGGTGATGTGGGAACGCGGCCAGGTGATAACAACTCCGCCGACCAGCACGATCAGCGGAGGAAGTCAGGCACTTACGGCTGCTGCCGTCGTAAATTGTACCACGCGCTGTCAAACCCGTCTCGTGCCTGCCGGGCGACTGGGCGCTATGATTTACGCTATGATGAAGAGAATGGCAAGTGCTTCAGGCGAGCCTCTGCGCTTGAGCGCCCTTGGAGACGGCTCTGGCATATTTTGTGCGAAGTCATGCAGCACGTCATCAGGTGTCGAGGCTCATAAGCACCAACCCTTAGAGCGGATCATCTGTACTTAATACTCCACCTTACCTGCGGAGCGCCCTTGCCGGGTAGTTCGTGTTCTGGTTGATGAAGGGGCAAGCGCGCTTGCCGATGATGTGACCATTCTGGCAGGCTCACATGGACTATGCCCGTTCCTGGCACGATGAACGAGCGCAAAAGGCATCTGGACAAGGCGCTTCTTTTCTCTCCAGCGATGGATTGGCTCGCGCCTACCCAGCAACGCGCCAGCGGCTCTCAGAAGGCGTCTTCTGGTTTTTTATCGCCCTGACGATTTTGCTCGCGTTGCTGAATGCACATGGGCATGCGCGCGTTCCTGCAACACTCTCGCTGGGGTGGGTAGGAGTGTTTGTGTTGTATTATGCCTTGCGTTCTTCCCGGCCATTTCCTGGCTGGCAACTAGCTCACCAGATCAGACGATGCTGCTGTTGGGTCCATTGGCCGCGCGAACTGCCCCCCCAGCTTCTGTTGGATCTGTTGGTAATGACGGCCCTGGTCGTCTTAAGCGGCGGCTGGGCTAGTCCGCTGTATATGCTCTACCTGGGGTGGGCGGTGGCTTTGCTGGATGAGGTATCGATAGGGAGCTGCCTCGGTTTCACCGGGTTAGCCTGTGGGGCTTTTGTATTGGCAGCAATGCTGGCGCCTCATCGGCCATTTTCCAGCCTACAAATCACGCTCCTGTCAGAGCGTGTCTTGATACTGCTGCTGGTTCCGCTGGGGATCAGTGGGTTCAAAATCTATATCAAGCGCGCTCAATCAGCCTGGGAGGCCGAACGGCGGCAATGGGACGCGCTACGCCAGGCGGTGTTCTTGCATCTCTCGCATGAGTTGTACACACCGCTGAGCGCCATCAGCGCCAGTGCTGCGCTGCTGGCTGCTACTGAGACTGAGCCTGCGGCTGAGCGTCGGCGCTATTTGCTGGACATCATCGAGCGCAATTGTGCGCGGATGAGTCTTCTGATCGATGATCTTATGGCGATGTGGCGAGAGCATCAGCGCCAGATTGATTGCGCGCCAGCCTGTCTGCCCTGTTTAACAGTGGGTACATCAGTTGGGCACATGATCGACCCACTGTTGGAGAGCAAGCAGCAACGGCTGGTGGTCGTGGCTGATCCACCTGATACTTTGGTGTGGGCCGACGTGCGTCGGCTTGAGCAGGTGCTGGTCAATCTGCTGGCAAATGCCCAGAAGTATGCTCCGGCTGGAACAGTCATTACACTGACCATCCGGCGCCATGCTTATGAGGTCTTCTTTGCGGTCCGTGATGAGGGAGCGGGCGTGCCGCTTGAAGAGCAAGGCGCTCTTTTTGAGTATTTTTATCGAGGAACAAACTGCCCGGTTTCCTCGCGTGGCTCTGGCATTGGACTGGCGCTGGCAAAGGCGCTGGTTGTTTTGATGGGCGGGCGTATCTGGGTGGAGAGTATGCCAGGGCAGGGCAGCACCTTTTACTTTACCTTGCCTGCTGCTGAGCCAGGATAACTACCTATGCGTATCTTGCTTGTTGATGATGAACCTGATCTGCTGGAGATCACTGCCACCATTTTTAGCCTCCACTGGGTGCAGTGTGAAGTGCTGCGCGCCTCGGATGGCGAGGAGGGGCTGAAGCGTTTCTTTGAGGAAGAGCCGGATATGATGGTGCTGGATGTTGCCATGCCGCGCCTCAGCGGACTTGATGTGCTGCGGCGTGTGCGCCAGGTGAGCAATATTCCCATCATCTTGCTGACGGTGAGAGGCAATGAGCTAGATAAGGTGCGGGGATTGGAACTGGGGGCGGATGATTATATCACCAAGCCGTTCAGCCATCTGGAATTGCTGGCGCGGGTTCGGGCTGTGCTGCGGCGGGCGGAGATGATTGCGCCGACAGAGCGCTCGCCTTCCTTTTGCTGTGAAGATTTTCGGATGAATTATGATTGCCGGGAAGTGAGTATTCACGGCCAGTTGGTGGCCCTCACGCCAACCGAATATAACCTCCTCTATACGCTGGTGCGTAACGCCGGGCATGTCCTCACCCATGAGACGCTGCTCAAGCATGTCTGGGGTGAAGAGTACGCGGGCGAGTTGGATTACCTGAAGGTCTATATCCGTCGCCTGCGTGGTAAGATCGAGCCGAATCCAGCCAATCCCTACTATATCCTCACCGAGCGCGGCCTGGGGTACAAGTTCCGCAGGGCCGGACATTAGCGCAGAACCTATGATTGCGCGCCATAGGTTCTGCGGCTAGAGCGCGACGGCTGGAGCCGGGGGAGACCGCGTTATAGGCTGCCCGCGTTGACCATCAAACCACCATCGATAAAGAAGGTGGCGCCTGTCACGTAATCGGCAGCATCAGATGCCAGCCAGACGGCCAGGGCGGCTACATCTTCAGGCTGGCCGACACGCCGCAGTGGGATGGAATTGGTGAGCGCCTGGAGTTTCTGCGGGTCTTCCAGTGTCGCTTTGTTGATCGAGGTGGCAATCGCGCCGGGGCCGATGCCGATGACATTGATCTGATGAGGGGCCAGTTCATCTGCCAGCGTGCGGGTGAGCATGCGCAGCCCACCTTTGGCTGCGCAGTAAGCCGCGTTGCCGGGCATCGGCAAATCTTCATGGACCGAGGAGATGTTGATAATCTTGCCCTTCTTTTGTTTTGCCATCTGGCGGGCTGCTGCCTGGGCCGCAAAGAATGGCCCTTTCAGGTCGACTGCAAGCTGTTGATCCCATTGCTCTTCGGTGACTTCCAGAAATGGGGTCGGTATTTCAATACCCGCGTTATTGACCAGAATATCCAGTCGCCCGAATTTATCCACTGTCGCCTGCACCAGCCGCTGAATATCAGCTACTTTGCTAACATCGGCCATAACCGCGATGGCCCGATCTTGCCCAATATCCTGACACAATTGCTCGGCTGGCTCTTGATGATGAAAGTAATCAACGGTTACTCTGGCGCCTTCGCGCCCAAAGGCGCGTGCAATCGCCTCGCCGATACCTAATGAGGCGCCCGTAATGAGTGCGACTTTCCCTTCAAGCTGCATCTGTTGATCCTCCCTTTCTGTGCTATCGGCGTCTGCATTGTCGAGCGTAGTGGTGCGCTCTGCCTGGTACAACGCTACGCAAAGTTTGTGCCGCTTCACCCTCGCTGGCTGGAGATGCCACGTTTTGCTCAGATAGCTCCCCTTGTCATAACCTGAGCTTCGCCCTATGATTCCCATAGGGCAGCCAGCATGAAGCATGGACGGTTCATGGTCGGCAGCATATGATATAATGCCGCTGGTGCGGACGCGCCCACTGGCGCGTCCATAGCAAAGCATATGTCATCCGATCTTTTTGAGGGATGGAGCTTCCCACATCTAGGGGAAAGAGCATGTCGAAAAAACTGACCAGCACGCTTCTCCTGTTCGCCATCAGCGCGGGTTTTTTTGTCTTTGGGATCACGAATTTCCTGTCAGCGACCAATCCAGAGGATCATATTCTCTACTCACTGTATCTGTTGGTCGCTGTGATAGCATTTATCGCCGTGCTGCGTTTGCCGCGCAAGAGCGAATGAGGCTGCGTGCTGAAACGCAGTCGCATGCTTTTCACGGGATGAGCGCCAGGGCTGGTGGGCAAAGCTGGGGAGATTACGTATGACCAGAAGGTAGTGTTATGAGTGAACGTGAACTGATAGGGAGGGTGGTGATCCGGCAGGCAACGCCAGAAGATATTCCCGCCATAGACGCATTAGATCGCTCCAGCGCCTCTCCGCTGCGTAATATTCATCAAGACCTTCAGAAGTATTTTGGTTCGCTTGATCCTAGTATGCACGAGCAGAACCTCATCTTTCTTGCCGAGGTTGATGGCGCCACGGTTGGAAAAGCCGAACTGGTCGTCGCGCCGCCGACTTCCCCACCACAGATAGGCTATATCAAGCGCGTTGTCGTGCATCCAGAGTATCGAGGGCAAGGCATCGCGCGCCAACTCATGCAGGCGCTGATTGCTTTTAGCCGAGAACAGCGTATCAACTTTCTTGACCTGCATGTATTTGAAAACAATCTTTCTGCTATTCGGCTCTATGAGTCGTTGGGTTTTCAAGAAGAGCATCGTGAGATTTATTATCGCCTCAATCTGAAAGGCGAGCCATGAGATAGGAGTGGTGCTGCTATGCCAGGCGATCTGCTGCCGCGTACCTCGCCGATGATTTCTGAGCCATCGCCCCTCTCTATAGCGCGTGGGGAAGGTTTTCCTGGTCGGCGTCTGCGCCGTCTGCGGCGCACCGAGACGCTGCGCCGGATGGTCCGCGAAACCAGGCTTTCGGTTGATCAACTGATTTATCCCCTCTTTATCGCCGAAACGGCGCGCCAGCCACAAGAGATCGGCTCGATGCCGGGCCAATATCAGTGGCCGGTGGATGGTCTGGAGCGAGAGATCGAGTCGGTAATCAGGCTGGGCATTCCGGCAGTGCTGCTCTTTGGCCTTCCAGCGGAGAAAGATGAGCTTGGCTCGCAAGCCTATCACCCGGAGGGGATTGTGCAGCGGGCCATCCACAGGATCAAATTGCTGGCGCCTGAATTGGTCGTGATTACTGATGTTTGCTTCTGCGAGTATACCAGTCATGGGCATTGCGGAGTGATTGTCAATGGCGAGGTGGATAACGATGCCACGTTGCGGCTGCTGGCGCGCGAGGCGCTCTCGCACGCGGAGGCTGGCGCTGATATGGTCGCGCCATCGGATATGATGGATGGGCGCGTTGGCGCGATTCGCGCCGCGCTGGATGAGCAGGGCTTCAGCCAGACGCCGATTATGGCCTATTCGGCTAAGTACGCTTCGGGCTTTTATGGGCCATTTCGTGAAGCGGCGGAATCGGCTCCGCAGTTTGGCGACCGCCGGGCCTACCAGATGGACCCTCCAAATGCGCGCGAGGCGCTGCGCGAGATTGAACTGGATGTGCTGGAAGGCGCTGATCTCATCATGGTGAAACCGGCGCTGGCTTATTTGGATGTGCTGACGAGGGCGCGAGAGCAGTTTGATCTGCCTTTGGTTGCCTATAATGTCAGTGGTGAGTATGCAATGGTGAAGGCAGCGGCGCGCAATGGCTGGATTGACGAGCGGCGCATTACGATGGAGATACTGACGGGCATCCGCCGGGCGGGCGCTGATCTGATCATTACCTATCATGCCAAAGATGTGGCAGCCTGGCTGGCCGAACAATAGGCACAGCAGCATCGCTGCCAGCGTGCTACGGGGACCGGGAGCGCCTTTGCTCCCGGTTCCCGCTTTCTTTGTGTCAGCAGCATGCCCATACAGCCTTTCTCGGCTGCGCTCTGCTGCAAAGTGTGACCTCTTTTCTGCGCTACTCGTTCTTACCTGAGGATACGACCAGGCATTTCCGATGCGGGTGCTTTCGATAGACTGAACAGATCACGCATCGGAGCGCCTAAATGATGAGCGATCTTATTTCTTTACTAAAGGACGAGGGCGCGTGGCAGTATTCCGGCGAGCAGGCTTGATTCCAAAGCGAATCCATCAACTCCCACTGCGCTTGTTGCTGCTGGGATTGGCGATAGGACTGCAAGGGTATCAAGAGATTCCCTCCGAATGGGTGCGGGCTGTCATTGGCCTTGCGGGCGCGTCGGCTCTGTCGTTCCTGATGATGATCCTGAGCCTCACCTGTATCTGTCTGGCGGTCAGTCCGCGCCTGCCCAGGTGGCTCGACGGGAAGATTGCGCGCTCGCTGGGGTGGGCGGCTCTGGCTGTGTGCCTGGTCTTAGCCGCGCTGGGGCTGCGCCAGGTTGGCTTGATGGCAGTGGAAAGCGTCCAGGCGCCAACCTACTTCAATGACGGGACGTTGCTGGACCATAACGCCGCGTACCTTCTGCTGCATGGGCAGAATCCCTATGCCAATTCAGATATTGTCGCGGCGATTCGAGCGTATCATCAGCCAGCCTACTTTACGACCCCGCTTCAGCAGGGTAAGCTGGCGGGCCAGCAGGACTATCCAACCAAGGAACAACTGAGCGCCCTGATGGCGCAAGAACCGATTGGTCATCCCAACCAGGTATTGGAGTTTGAGTCGCATGTCAGCTATCCGGCGCTGTCCTTTCTGGCGCTGGTTCCGCTGGTCTGGGCTGGCCTGCCCACGATGCTGCCCTTTTACCTGTTGTGCCTGGCGGTGCTTGCCGTGATTGGACTGCGCGCGGTGCGGCGCGATCTGCGCTGGTGGGTGGCAGTGCTGTTCCTGGCCGATTTGCCGGTGCTGAACTCGGTCCTGGCAGGCGACCTGGATATGTTTTATATCTTGCTGGTCTTCCTTGCCTGGCTCTGGTGGGAACGCTGGTGGCTTTCGGCTGTTTTGATGGGATTGGCGCTCGCCACGAAGCAAAACGCCTGGTTTTATCTCCTGTTCTATCTGATCTTTATCTATCAGCGACGTGGCTCCCGCGATGCGCTGGAGCGGTTGGGAGTCGCCGGGCTGATCTTTGTGGCAGTGAATATGCCGTTCATCCTGATGAATAGCAGCGCCTGGATCGCTGGAGTGCTGGCGCCGCTGCGTGATCCGATGTTTCCAGAAGGCGCCGGGTTGATTGCGCTCTCGATTGGGAAGTTGTTCCCCTTCTTGCCGCATAGCGCCTATACCGCGCTTGAGGCGGTGGGGATTGTGGGCGCGCTCATCTGGTACTTCAAGTGGGGCCGCGAGCGTCCAGAGGCAGCAATGGTATTGGCGGCGCTGCCACTCTTGCTTGCCTGGCGCAGTTTGCCAACCTACTTCTATTTCTGCGCGCTGCCGGCAGCACTGCTGCTGGTGAGCGCTTCATCTCAAACTACTCAAGAGACTGGCGCTGCCGGGGCGGTGACGCCCATGCTTGAGACGAAGCCGGTCCAGCTTGTTTTATCGGAGGAGGTATCTTAGGGAATGGCTGTTTTAGCTCCTCGTTCAATAGAAACGCCTCTACTCAGACTGCGTTTGCTAGGGCTGCGTTCACTGGATGGGCGCACCGGCTGGATGCTGTTAGGGGCGCTCTGGCTGGTCACGCGGCTGATCTACCTGCTCAATGTTGTGCTGGGGCATCATTATCCTGATGTCGAGTTCTTTCAGTATGCCCAGTGGTTCTCGCAAGGCTCGCTGCCGTATCGCAACTTTCCGGTGGAGTATCCGCCGCTGGGTATCGCCTTGATTGTTTTGCCGGGCCTGGTCCATGTTGGGCCGCTGACCGAGTTGCTTTACGGGACGAGTTTTGCCCTGGAGATGCTGGCGCTTGATCTGCTGACGCTCTTCCTGGTCATTCGCTTTGCCCGAAAGCTCATCCCTGGAGATAGCACTGGCCTCTACTCTGGCCTCCTCTATACCGGCTTTGTGGCGGCCAGCGGGGCGATTGCGCAGAAATTCGATCTGGTGGCAGGCACCTTCTGCCTGGTTGCCGTCGTCGCTCTGATGCAGCGCCGTGATGGTCTGGCCTGGGTGATGCTGGTGCTGGCGACGCTCACCAAAGGCTTTCCTCTGGCGCTTGCGCCGCTCTTTATTCTCTATCGGCTGATGGAGGGGCGCGCTGGCTATCGCAGCCTGTATGAAGGGTTACGCGCAGCCGTTATCTCCAGCGTTGTTCTGGCTGTACCGCTGGTTCTGATGGCAGGGATACAACCACTGGTTCAGGCGGTTATCTATCACGTAGATCGCGGGATCGAGATTGAGAGCATGTATGCCGGGCTGCTGCTGCTGGGTGGGCGCCTCTTCGGCTTTGCCACGTCGAGCTATGCGAATCCGGCAGATCTCTCGCAGGATATTCACTCGCCGCTGGATGCAGTTGTTGGGCCACTGGCCGTTCCGCTGGGTGTCATCCTGATAGGTTTCCTCTACTGGCAGTTCTATCGTGCTCTGAAAGCACGCCCCGAAGAGCGCGAGACGGCTCTGGTCAGGACGACGCTGCTCGTGATGTTTGCCTTTATGATTACGTTCCGCGCATTTCCAGGACACTATCTGCTGGCAATCCTTCCTCTGGCGGCGCTGGTTCGTTTCCAGGGGCGGAGGCAGGCTATCTTTGTGTGTACCTTGCTGGGTGCGCTCTTGTTGGGACAGTTAGAGACGGTCGTCTGGCAGCCGTTGTTGGATGGCGCGTGGGTCGGGATTCTTGCGCTCGTTCTGCGCAATGGGGCCATTCTGGCGAGCTTTGGTGTTCTCCTGGGTGGGACGATGCAGCGTATCGCTCTGTCGGTAAAACCTGCTGATCCGGCGCTGGTAAAACCGCTGCCAAAACCTTCTCTGGGCTGGGAAGTCGAGTCTGGCGAGCGCTCCTGGCAGGAGGTTCCGACGCCTTTTGATTCCTACCGGGAGCGTGCTACTAATGTCAGTTAGGGATAGCTGACAACGGTCGAGTGCCAGTTAGGGAATTTACCCATAGTTTCGGAATTTGCAATTTCACATGACACTGATAGGTTGCTGGCAGAGGCGTATGGGAGTCGAACCCACCGGGAACGCCGCTGAGACGCCCCCCAACGGTTTTGAAGACCGCACCAAGCACCGGCTCAGAAACGCCTCCAGGTACAGAGCGGACTGAAAGCTACCAAACTCCCTTGAAAAACGGTCAAGTCCAGTGGTGCATTGGCACCATTGACTCCAGCACCCACGGGAGCCTATGTCATGCGTTTAACCGAGGCCGCTCAGGACTACTATTATGCCATACTCGACCGCTCGCCGCAAACGCAGCGTGATCAAGCGGGTGATATACGTTCCCTCACGCATTATCAACATGGTGACTTGATCTCCAGACCCTACTGTGTCTGACGACGATCATTTTTGCCGCCGCATTGCCTCATGGAAGAATCTTACCTGTCCCAGGAACATGCCTCACGAAACATCTTACCCACTCCCTGGGGGGCGACTCGTGGAAGAGGGAAGATTGGCTCAGCCATTATCATACGCATCCTCCTGCTTTTTCTCAAGCAAACATACTATCATGCCGCCGTCTTATAGCCTGATTACTAGGAGGGGCAGCCACGACCACTCCTCGCAAGATGGGAACTGGAAGGACTAATCCTGGCGCCTGCTCTTTCCACTGCTCTGCAAAGGTTACGAGCAGGCGCCGTCGGATTTTTCGCGCGCCACGTTGTAACGTCCGGCATTGGGTATGGCGCCAGAGGCCTGGATAGCGTTGGTTCAGTTCCTGGAAGAGGGACACCCCTGTTCGTTCTGGATGGGCTGTGAGTCAAGCGGTGACCTGATTCCAGCAGTCCTCAAAAGGGTCTTGGCGTGTGCGCCTGCGCAGAGCTTGTGCGGGGCGGTAATTCCCTCTCCTGGGAGATCGGACTCAGCACACTGCTATACCGAGAAGGGAAGTGGGGCACCAGGGCCATCGCTCTCCAATGAAGTTCCTGGTTTGACCGCATGGCGCCAAAGCGCTTTCTGTAACTGTTCATGCTGCTCCAACAAACGCAGGGGGTCTAACGCCTGGGCCACTCGCTGGCCCTCTTTGGGCGCCTCAAGCTCAACGAGCGGGGCGAAGACAAGGGCGTCGCCCCGCTCAGCGTCCTCTGCGCCTCCGGCAAACTCCATATGCTCTCGTAGGGGGTGATACCTGTAGCTCCACCTTCCAGGCGGCCAAACGCTGGGCTACCGCCTCAGCAGCGGTACAAGCGATAGGGTTATCTGCTTGTATCGCCATCCCTGGCAGCGAATCGCCTGCAATGATGGGGGAGTCGCCGCAGGGCGACTTGGTGGCCGCAGGTCCTTAGCCGCGAATTTATTCGCTAGGTGGGGCGGCGCATTGCTCGCCAGCACGAACCGCTGGCTCTCATAGGACCGACGCCAGCAGCAGCCTATACAAATCGCCCCGCATCTACTATACTGGCAGCATCTCGGCGCTGGCTCGTAACAAGCGCCAGCGATGGTCGGCCAGGGGGGAACCGCGCGATGGGAAAACCGGGTCCACTTTCGGGACAGAAGTTGGGCGACAAATATCTGCTGGGCGATTTGCTGGGAAAGGGGGGCTTTGGCGCCGTCTATCAGGCGCACTACCTGCTGCTCAATCGCCCGCAGGCCATCAAAATCCTGCTGGAAGAGCATTTCAGCGACCCCAAGTTCCGCGAGCGGTTCATCCGCGAGGCGCGCACGCTGGCCGCGCTGGACCACCCCAACATCATCCATGTGGATGAACTGGGCGAAGAGAGCGATCTGATCTATCTGGTGATGCCCTATATCGGCGGCGGCACGCTGCAAGACATCCTCAAACGTCGCGGCGGCCCGCTCAGCCAGGAAGAAGCCAGGCGGTATCTGAAGCAAATCTGCGCAGCGCTGGGCTATGCCCATACGCGCCAGGTGGTTCACCTGGACCTCAAGCCGCTGAACCTGCTCATTCATCACGAGGATGGGCGGCTGCTGCTCTCAGACTTTGGGCTGGCGCACCTGTTGGAGCAGGGCGCAGTGACGGGGGGCACGAGCTTGTCGTTTGGTACGCCTAGCTACATGGCCCCGGAACACTTTGACGCCCAGCCAGAGCGGCGCAGCGACCTCTACGCCTTGGGGGTGATTCTCTATCAGATGCTCACCGGGCGCCTGCCCTTTGAGGGGTCTACGCCGCGCGCGATCATGCACAACATCTTGAACAAGCCACCCACGCCGCTGCGCAGCCTGCGGCCAGAGCTGCCGCCCGCACTGGAGGGAATGATGGCGAGGGCGCTCGCCAAGCGGCCAGCAGATCGCTATCAGTCGGCAGGCGAGTTGCTTTCGGAATTCCAATCGGCAGTTGATAAGCAAGAGAGCCACCGGATTCTCGAAGCGTACTCAACGCCGAAACTTGATTCACAGCCAATGCAGGGCAAGGCGGTGCAGGCAGAAAAGCCACCACTGCTCCCAATTGCCCCCTATTTACCAAACCCCAAGGGATTATCTTACACACCCACTCCAGAGCCACCCGTGATTGGTTGGGAAAAGACGAAAAAGGATAAGCCAGGTGAGCCACCAATAAACAAACCTCGTGTGAAACGAATCCCTTATCCCTTCATCACTGGAGCAGCGATTCTATGGCTCCTTTTACTCATAGTCGTGCCTATTTTCGGGGGTTTCGGTCCCAGCCCAAGATATGAAGTTAAGAATGATATTGTGGGCGGGGTAATGGCTTGCTTGCTGCTCTTCTGTATCTTTGCTGCTCTGCGGAGGGCTTACCAACTCAAACTATGGTGGTGGTTGCTCCTTATTGCGCTTTCCTTTGGAAGCACCTTCTCAATCCCGACTATTTTCCCTGGAATCTTCTTTTTGGACATAATTGTTTTGTCACAATTTTTCCTGATAGTCCTCGTGTTTAGCATCCTTGGCCCCAGACAGGGGATGTTCAGAAGCAAGCAAAAATAATTAAGAGCTAGAGGAATCAAGCCAGCAAGGCAAGCGCCGCCTACAGCGCGAACGTCTCCCCCTCCCGCGCCTGCGCGATCCCCGAAGCGCGATAGATCGTCACCGGGCGACTGCCCGGCACGCGCCATTCGGTGTATCCTGGCGTGGTGTCTTCGCTTCCCTGGCTGACGCAGTTCACCCCGGTAGGAATGCCCAGCACCACCACCTCATCCGGCAGCGTGCCGCGCGCTCCTGCCAGGTCGCCTGGCTGATCGCCGTGATGCGGCAACACCGCCAGCCCTGGCGCCAGGCCCAACCCTGCCTCCCAGCCGCGAAGGCCGCGCCCGCGCATCCACCCGCAGAGCGCCATCGCCCCCGCGCTCGACCCGGCCACCATGCCGCCCCGCGCCAGCACCGATTTCAGCGCAGCCAGCGCCGCGCTCCCACGCAGGGTCTGCGCCAGATGCCAGGGGCTGCCACCCGTGAGATAGACCATGCCCGCCAATGCCACTTGTTCCACCAACTTCGCATCATTCGCCGTCGCCGCATCCACAATCAGCGCGCCCGTGACCTCAAGAGCGCCCGCCAGCGCGCGAAAATGGCGCACGCCGTTGGCAATCGCCATCTTTGGCCCCTCGCGCGCCGCCGCCGTTGGCACAATCACGATTGGCCCCAGCCCAGCGGGCAGCAGCCCCAGCAGCGCGCGATCAGGTTCCTGATACGCCGGGCGAAACTCATCGCCCCCGGCCAACGCAATGATACCAGGCATGCGTGTAGCCCTCACATAGGGGAGAGAGGCCAACCAGGAGAACAGTGTTTTGAGGATAGAGATACGGAGACACAGAAGAGCGCATATGCTCAGTGGCGTGCGCTAATCACCAGCAAAAAGAGAAACTGAGAGCGGGGGGACCGCTCTCAGTTCTTGCAGGGCGCGGCTTTCTCAGCGACCAACGCGCCTACCAGGCGCTCAATCTCGCGCAGACGCCGCTCAGCCACCTCGACATTCTCAAGAGCCTGGGCTAAAATACGTTCTTCGAGGCACTCATAAGAGTCTTCGATCTCCGGGTCGATCTTGCCGCCCACCAGTTGGAGCGCGCGCTCCATCTTTGCGTCTAACACGAGTGTCGCCATCGGTTCCTCCCCCTCAAGCAGTGAAATGGGATTCGATGTCCAAGCTAGCCAGTGATGAGTTTTCGCTGTCTTTATCCTAACATACGGACCATCTAGCCCGTAGGTTACACACTCGCCACGCCCGCGCTCCTACTTGTGAGCCACTGCACAACCCCTTGCTCTCCCATGGGCACAATGCAAGGCACATGCCATGATTGCCTGTTGTGTTACTTGAGACGTTTCACCTGCCCAGAAATAACAACCAGTTTGCCCAGCCCCGGACCATTGGCCCACCGCAGGACCAGCCCAGAGAGCGCAGCAACACCTTTTCCCTGTTCACAGGCAAGAGCGCTTATGATGTGACTGTTACCTTCAGGTTCATCGTCTGCGGATGAACAGTGCAGCTTACATCATAGGTTCCCGGCATCATCCAGGGCGGCGAAGTCCATGTCTGGCCTGGCTGAAAAGTCTGTCCATTGGCCCCAAAATCCGGCGCGCCAGGCTCACTCTTGGCCTGCCCATTCGCCCCAATCACCAGAATGTGCATCGAGCCAGTGTTCTTATCATCGGTAAAGACAATCGTCTGGCCCTTCTTGATCGTAAGAGTATACGTACTGTTTCCACCCGCCCCACTGACCCCACCAATATAGTTATTCGGTCCCATCGTGACCGTATTGCCGCTGCCTGCCGGTTTGCTTTGCACCACACAGCCCGCCAGCAGACTCATCAGCACTACCAGAGCGCATACTGCTACAAGTTTCTTGACCATTGACCCATCCTTTTAGGTAGTATGCCGGAAAAGGCCTGATGCGCACACGCAGCCAGAAAGGGAGGCAAGCTGGACTGCGCGAGGGATAATCTCCTCTGAGAGAGAAGCAGCGGGAAGAGCATCCTTCCACGCCGCCTATTCTAACACGAATAGTATACACAACGCACGCAACCCCTACCATCAGGTACTAACCGGATTTCAACTCAGGTGAATACCTGACCAGCCCGCTAGCTTTCTCAAACACAACGAACATGCTACAATAGCCCGGCAAGACAAACCCAAAACCCGCGTATCTCTTCGGAGGGAAGAATCAATCATGGCTGCCCGACACCTGTTGCACTATAGCCTTGTCTCCGCACACACCCAACCACCCACACGCCAGCAGGTGGAGAGCGCCCTGGAGGCCGCAGGTCTAGGGAAGATTGATCGCTGGGAGGAAAGCGGCCCTGGCGACCCTGTTGGGATGCTCGCCCGCTTTACTGCCCACGAGCGCGATGGCGCTGCCACTGCCAGCATCGAACTCAGCCTCCAGGGCGCGCGCGTCGTCGGCGAAGTCAATCGCGCCATGTTTCTCGTCCTGGCGCGCAGCCTGGGCGCCAACGATGCGCGCATCCTCAAGACCGGCCAGCTTTCGCTCGAAATCGAGGTCAACGTCAAAGATACCGCCAATCTCACCTATCTCAACTGGACCATCTGGCTCATCGATGTCCTGCTCAACCTCACTGATGGCGTCGTCATCGATCCCGCCGCGCAGTGCTGCCGTGGACGCGCCGAGTGGGAAAAATGCGCCGGTCCCTTCGATGTGTCCCGCCACGTCGCTTTGCATATCACCGAATGGGACCGCGAAGCGCGCTGGGTCCACTCGCACGGCATGGAAAAGTTCGCCCAGCCTGACCTCGAATTGGTCGAAGTTGCGCCCTCTTTAGTACGCGAGGCGATCCTGCTCATCAACCAGATGGCCGCCTCACTGGCGCGGGGAACCCGGCTGCGGGCTGGGCAGCGCCTCCATCTTGGCGCCATCGGCGAGGCGCAATTCCTCCGCAGCACCAGCCCCGACGATCATCAGGGGCCGTTTGGCCGCCTGCGCATCGTCGAATTACCGCCGCCAGGCAGCCCACGCCTCAACCACGCGACGACCCTCCTCTGCGCCGGAGCCTACCTGGAGGGCTGCCATCTCGCTGAGACCGGCCAGGTGGATGAAGCCCTGGACTGCTTTGATCGCGTCCTGACGGCCACGCCCGATGCCGAGGCTGTCCTTGGCGCCAAAGCCTCGACACTGCTCGTGGCTCAACGGCCAGCGGAAGCGATGGAAGTCGCCCAGCATCTCGAAAGCCTGAGCCAGACCAACCCGGATGGACCTTTCATTGGCGGGCAGGCGCTAGTCGCCCTCGGACGCTACAACGAAGCGGCCCTCCATTTCACCACTGCCATCCAACGCAACCCGGAGGACTCCGCCCTCTATCACGCGCGCGCCCGCTGCTATCTGGCGCTCGGTCGCCACCAGGAAGCCGCTGCCGACCAGGGACGCGCTGCTTTCCTGGCAGTGGAATCACGCTGATGCCTGCCAGCCCACTGCAAAGCGAGGATGCCAGCATGCGCACACACCCTACCGCTCGAACACGGCGCCAGCAATTTGGCTGGCTCACCATCTGCGCGATCATCAGCATTCTGGCAATGATCGGACTGGCGCCAGGCAATGCCGGGGCGCACGCGCCAGCACAGGCCTGGCAGCCCGCGTCGCTCTCGTCAGCCTTGCGCCCGGCCAGCACCCCTGTGTCCGATTCACCGGCTCTGACGCTTGCGCCGCCCAGCGGACCAGTTGGCACGCGCGTAAAGCTCCAGGGAACCGGCTGGCCGGCAGACGGCCAGTTGTTGATCAAATACGATGACGTGTCCACCTGTAACAACGCTAACCTGACCGAGCTTTCGCCAGACCCCAACCCAACCGCAAATGCCGCTGGTGCTTTCTCGATCACCTTTGCCTGGCCTGCGGTCTCCTCAGCCCAAATGTGGTATGCCTGCGTCGTCACCAGCGATGGCACGCTGACCGACGACACGCCTTTCCAGGTACTCTCCCTCAATGTGCCATCGATCAGCCTCAGCGCCAAGGGGGCCTTCATGCCAGGTCAAACGTTCAGCGTGCAGGGGCAAAACTGGTTTCCTGGGGGATTGCTAATCACCTTCGCCCTTCAGCGCAGCCGTTCCACCTTCTCGCTTCCACTTGAAGAGTACACCGCCTCCCTCCTGAATGGAACCTTGCTGCCAGTCACGATCACCATTCCTGCTGATGTCTCGCCTGGCAGCTACACCCTGGTCGCCACAGCCGAACAACAGGCGCTGCAAGGACAATCCAGTGCTTTCACCATTCAGGCAACACCCACGCCCACACCAACCCCCATGCCCAGCCCCAGTCCGACGCCGACAAACACTCCAGATCCCACGCCGGTCATCGTCCACCACCAGACACCTCCACCAACTCCCCGCCAGCTTAGCGGCGGGCTGCTGGCATTAGTCATCATCAGCGGCAGCATGGCCCTCTGCTTTGTTCTTATCGGCGCCGCCATCTTGACGTATCTGCTGCGCAGCCGCTCCAATCGTCTGGCAGCCTTTGCCATCGGTCCCACCGATCCATCCGATCAACAAACCGGCGATTGATCAGCAGTCCAGGGAGTTCGTCCCAAAACCGGATGGAACCTTCCCCTTTCTTCAGCCAATCTATCAACTTTCTGGCAAAAGGGCGTTACTGACTGCCGAGCTATTCGTGTATTGTAATGGAGGAGCCAAACAGCATCTCTTGATCACCTTTCCCCCTGCTACCTGGCTGAACTCCTGGCGGCAATAGCGCCTCTTTTCAGTCTCACGGATGCGCCTGATCAGGCTGGTTGGGAATCTATCACTTGGGTATAATTGAGGAAAAGTATGCAACGAGGATTTTTGCAACGGCGTGGCGCGGGCTTCTTCACCCTCTTTTGCCTGGGGCTGCTTCTCTTTCTGAGCGCCTGCGGCGCGCTCAGCCCAGCCGGGCAGCAAGCGCAGCATGATAAGGCAGCGTTGGATGCAGAGATAGCCCACGCGCAACAGGTTGGCGTGCCCCAGTCTATGCTGGCGCCAATCCAGCAGCAAGAAAATCGCATCGCGCAGGGCGCCTCCCCAACGGGACTCTTCGGCGATAACACGCCAGACAGCGCCTATAAAGACGCCAGTACAAGCTATCAGGTCTTGCTTGCCGAGACCCAGAATGTCGAGATTCAGGCCACCCAGCTTGCCCAGCGTCAGTCAGATACGAACATTGGCAATTTTGCTGATGCGCTGCAAATGCGCCAGAACCAACAATACCCCCAGGTTCCTGACTTCCAGGCCCGCCTGAGCCAGGCTGAAAATAACTATACCCAGGCGCAAATCCCCAACGACTACAACAAAATTAGCGCGTTTGCCAGCGCCCAGGCGCAGGCGCTCTATCTGCTGGAGCCAACCAAAGATCAGCTTGATCAAATCCAAAGCGCCCTGAATCAGATGCAAAGCGCCGGATTGAGTACCACGCTCGGCCAGCAAGAATACCAGAACGATCAAAACACCTTCAATACCGCCAGCACCCCCGATCAACTCACCCAACTCCAGGGCGTGCTAACTGCACAGCTTGAGCAACTCGTCGCCGACCAGACCGCCGCAATCCCTTATGTCGGCGCAGCCATGCTTCAGAACTTCCAAAATCTGATCGACCAGGCCAAACTATATGGTCAGGCTGTGACCACCTTCCAGCAGCAACATGACCAGGATGCCACCGATCTGAAACAGGCCAAAACCCTCCAGCAGTACCTTGAGCTTTCTGCCCGCATTCAGTCACAAAGCGACTCGATGCACTTCATCCTGGTGAGCGGCAAAGCGCACTATGACCTGCAAAGCCTCAAGACACTCATTGGCGAAACCGCCCAGACGAACGACTACGAATACCTCAATGGCGACGACGCCTATAACGACGAGGCTTCCCGCATTCAATCAGCCAGAACGCTTGACGACTACCAGCGGATCGACGACCAACTGACCATCCTGCTCAACAACATGAATGCCCTGCTTACCAACCTCAAAGACCCCAACTATAATAACCACGATCAGCCCCACGCGGTAGATATGCAACTGATGCAAGAATATCACCTGACCACCGGCAAGGTACTGATCGCCTCGCTCACCGAACAAACCGCGCGCGAGTACGAAAATGGGCAGCTCGTCCACTGGAACTACATCGTGACCGGTCAGCAGGCGCTGCCATCGCCGCCAGGTCTCTGGCCGATTATCTTTAAAGAAAGCCACATCCAATTCAAGTCGGCTGAGCCGCCTGGATCCCCATTCTGGTATCCGCCCACCCCGATCAACTACGCGGCGGAATACCATGCCGGTGGCTTCTTCTACCACGACGCCACCTGGCGGGTCTACTTTGGGCCAGGCGCTAACCTCCCGCATAACGATTACACATCAGGTATCTATTCAGATAATGGCACGCACGGCTGCATCAACATGCGCCTCTCGCAAGCCCAGTGGATCTTTAACTGGCTCGAAGACGGCACCCCAACCATCGTCTTTTAAACCCGCCAGCACAGCCTGGAGCGTCAGACACCATGAGTCATCCCGAAGTTTTGAGGGAAGGCTAGGAAAAAGAAGCCTCCTGAGATAGACTTTGTCAAAGCTCAACCGACAAAGATCGATCCAGGAGGTTTCCATGTCTACAGAGTATGCCATAGCAGCGCCGCCGCCACAAGACGCCGCCCAGGTTGCTCGGCACCTGGCTGAGCAGTTGTCTCACCTGTTTGCCCCCTTGCTCATTGCCTTGGATGAGCAGCTCGATGTCCGGCTCGTTCGTACCTTTCTTGCCACGATAGCCGC
>JBJKSJ010000418.1:0-4482 GCA_046704085.1 Ktedonobacterales bacterium
CAGTTCCACCTGGCGGGTATTCACATACAGGTTGGAGACATGGATCAGTTGTTTGGCCTGGTCGCAGATGGCGTTGACGACCGCCGGGTGGCAATGGCCCAGGATATTGACGGCGATGCCAGCGACGAAATCGAGATACGAACGTCCCTCAGCATCCCAGACGCGCACGCCTTCGCCGCGCACAAAGGCGACGGGCTGGCGGGTGAATGTTCCCTGATAATACTTCTTTTCCAGTGCGAACCAATCGCGGGTCTCGCCGCTGGTGGCTGGTCTGGTGGTTTCGGGTGCTGCCATAACGCTTCTTTCGCTTTCTACACACACTCTGGGATGACAGCCGTTGTCAGCCCTCTCTCGCACCCCATTGTACACCTGCTGCGGTTGTGGGCGCAACTCACGAACCTGCGCTTGCTTTCTTCATTTGTAAGCAAACTCTTGTTTTTTTGTAAAGTTTCTGGTATACTCAGGCATAGAGTTTTCTCACTCAAGAGAATTACTGCATCCCACCCTCAATGGCGAGTGGTGGGCGACGCGGCTTTGTCGATCTCAAGGAGGTGCAGTATGCCCCGGTTGAACCTTTTCCCCGTGTTCGCGTCTCTCGCACTGTAACCTGAACCCGGCGTATCCCTGGCTTATTATCCCAGGTCTGTTGTTGTTGTGCATTGTCTCCGCTCAATGGAGAGCGGAGGGCCACATGCGTTGATGGGAAAGGGAGGCATCCTCCTATGTCTAGCTCAGACCGTCCCCCTGGTGTGCCTGATCCTGATTCTCCCGTTGATCCTGATGACACGCCGACCTATCCAGGCGCGCAGCGCCTGCCGGAGCCAGCCCCATCCTTCAGTGGCGCGTACCCACCGCCGCAGCCCGCCTTACCACCATTTGCGGCATCTTCTGGGAGCGGCGCCTTCCAGCCGCCGATTATCCCTGGCTCGCAGCCATTCCCTCCGCCTTCGGGTAGTGGCGCCTTTCCACCGCCGATGATGTCTGGCTCACAGCCGCTGCCCATGCCCTCCGGCTCGCTGCCAACCAGCCCAGGATTGCCCTCTGGCGCGCTCCCGCCGGGGGCATACATGCCCGCCTCGCAGCCCTGGCAGATACCATCCGGCCCGCCGCCACCCATTCCCGGCAAAGCACGCCAGACTCGCGTCGGGCCGCTGCCTTTCTGGCTGCGCGCGCTGGGCGCGGCGCTGATCGTCGTGACGCTGCTGGCGATCTTTATCGTCCGCCAGACGCAAGGCAACGATTGGGCCGATGGCGTGCTGTACGTGGCATATGGCGCGGCGATCCTGGCGGGCCTGGTGCTGCTGGCAACGACGGCGCGCCTGCTGGCCGGGATGGCCGCCAAAACGAATCCGCTGCGGCGCAGGCAATTGGCGAGCGCCAGCATCCTGCTGGGCTTGCTCCTGCTGCTGGCTGGCGAAGGGATCACGCTGCAATCGCCCGTACATCACCTGCAAGCGCTCTCCCTGGAGGGCCAGCAGCAGTGGGATCGCGCGCTGGCGGAGTTTCGCCTGGCCGGCCAGCGCCCGCCAGACTCCAGAGACCTGGCGCGGACGTATGACGAGTGGGGCGAACAATTTAGCGGAATCCACCAGTATCAGGCAGCTATCGAGAAGTTTGATCTGGTCTTGCACTCGTATGGGCTGGCAACCAACGAGGTGCAGCAGGCGCAGACGGACGAGATTGACGCCTACCTGAATTGGGGGAAACAGGCAGCAAAAATCGGAGATTATGCCAGCGCCACCGCGCATTATGACGCCCTGCTGATGCTGACGTTCTGTAACGGCGCTTGCCGAAGTAACGCCAGCGCGCTCGACGCGACGGCCTACTATCACCTGGCCGAAGCAAGCCTGGCCGCTTCGGACTACAGCACGGCGGTCAACGCCTTCCAGATGCTTCAGTCGCGCTTCGCTGATGCACCAGAGGCGCAGCAGATTCACGCGGATTTTGCCAGGGCGCTGCTGGGATTGGGGAAGCAGCAGCGGATACAAAGCCCCTGCCCGGAAGCCATCGCCACCTACCAAAAGCTCATTCAGAACTTCGCCGATACACCCGAAGGCCAGCAGGCGCAGCTCGATTATAACGCGCCGGAGCCGGTGACAGGCGATTTTACGGGCAGCGTCGCCTATTTCGATGGCGGCGAAGATCTCGTCTTTTTGCTTCAGGGGGTCGTTCCAGGGGAGTCGGATGCCTATCTGCTCAATCTGGTGAATGCGGCTATACGCGCCGGGCGCGTCACGACTATCGACGTGAGCGTCTATCCCGCCACCTTTACCTTCAAGCCCGTGCCCCAGGGAACCTATGTCCTGACCTGGGCCGTCCTGGATAACACCGGGTCTGGATTGCTGCGGCGGCCTACATCGGACTATGTTGCCAATGTTGGCCCCCTGTGCAGCGACAATACTGGTAGTATCACCGAGGACGTTATTCCCTTCAGCTAATTGCCGTTCACCAGGGCTGGCGGGTTCACCCGTCAGCCCTGCTCCTTTTGTCTCTGGGAGGTGGAATTATGTCGTCATCACATGATGCTCCTGGCGCATCTGGTCCGCTCAATCCTGAAGAGCAGGCGGGCCGCTCGGAGCCAGCGCAGTCTGCGCCGCTCCAGCCATTGCCGACGCCCAGCCAGTCCTTACCGCCTGCTGCTCCGGCCCTGAGTAACCAATGGCCCTATGAGCCAACGATAGCCAGTTCGCAGCCCTGGCAGATGCCCTCTGGTGGGCTGCCGCCGATGCCCGTATCGCAACCCTGGCCGTCAGCATCGGGGCCAATTCAGCAGGCGCCGCAGATGCCCAGCGAACCCTCGTGGCCGTCGCCCACTGGCCCCATGCCACCGATGCCCGGATCGCAGCCCTGGCCGCCCCCCTCTGGCCCGCTGCCGCCTACAACTGGCCCGCAGGCGTGGACGCTGCCAGCGAATGGCCCCATAACGTCGCCCACTGGCCCGGTAACGTCGCCAACGGGTATGGCAGGCAAGAACCCCACAGGCACGCGCTGGCTGATCGCCTTCGCGTGTATTGGCCTGGCGCTGGCAATTGTTGGCGCCATCTTGTTTGTGTTGACGCCTGCCGCCTCTGCTTCGGTTCACGCGGATACACTCAGCACAACCAGCGGTCTCGCGGCGCTGGGCGCCGGGGCTATCTTGCTGATCGTCCCCTTTGTCTTGCCCCCACTCCAAAAACGCTTCGGCAGGCGCCCAGCGAGCGCGAGCAGCGTGCCGCTCGCTTTGGTGGGGGCGCCAGTCACCCCTGGCGGAGAAATTGGATCGCAGCCCATCCAGAGCTATCCAGCGCCTCTGTCTCCCTCTGGCCCATTCTCACAGATGCCCGCGCCAGGGATGCCGCCTTCTGGCCCGTTTCCGCAGGCGCCCGCTGGTCCGCTGCCCCAGGCGCCTGGCCCGGCATTCCCTGCATCTCCCTCTGGTCCGTTCCCTTGGGAGGGCGCGTCATCGGGAGCGCCTCCGCCTGAGCCACCGCAGATGTCCTGAATTGATCGGCGCTAGCGGTGACTATTGTCGCTGCCGGGGTCGGGTGGTTCGCTGTGCGCAAAGGAGACCTCTGAATCCCCAGCCGGGAGATGGCCCAGTCGGCTGGTCCTTCTCCCGGCGCTCAGTCAAAGAATGCTTGATTTTCCAGCACACCTTCTGGTATACTTGCCTGCATACAGACCGCGATAGCTGTAGCTGCAAATCACAGCTACAGCTATCATCACCCAGGCGCCGATAGGACCGACGCGCGGGGCTACTCCGCATTCTATGCCCCCGCCTTCTCCTTCGTCCAGCGCCTCAAGCAACAAAGGAGGCAACCCCGATGGACATTCCCGATCCCCTTCCCGCCGGCCAGTATGTCGGGTGCAGCTTATCTTCGCTGATTTACAGCGCCCATCCCTGAAAAGCGGGAGAGCAGGATATACGCACGCACGTGAACGTGCGTCTACGTGCGTGCGTACAGAATAGTGATCCCTTCTGTAAAGGAGTGTCAGATGGACAATAATGTGCTGGTCCCAGTACAACAAGCCCTGATTCCATTTCATGGCAGCGAGATTTTAGCCGTTCGCTTGTCTGACGAGCGAGTTGTTGCTAACTTCAAATCACTTTGCACCCTGCTTGGGATTCGCTCGGATGGACAAGCGCGGCTTACTCCATTGCTCTTACCAGAAGCCGCTGGGCAACATTGCTGATTAAAGGGAGGACCGTCATGGTCCCCCCTTATGAAAAAAGAACAAGGTGGTCACATAACGTGTGACCCTTGCACCAAGGGGATCACATAACGTGAGAGCCTTAGAAATGAGGTGGAATGTGAATCTTCCCGCGCTTGTACCTGTACGCATGCTCGCTGGTGTGCCTCCTATTGAGGCGATTCAACTGGAAGATGGCCGGCATGGAGCTACCCTGAGATCGCTCTGCGCGCTGCTGGATATTGCCCGCAATAGGCAAGCTGCGCGCATTCGGCGCAGCCCGAAACTTGCCAGAGCGTTGCTGGTGATGCG
>JBJKSJ010000419.1:0-22708 GCA_046704085.1 Ktedonobacterales bacterium
GAATTCTGACGCCCTGCCAGAGGTCGCGCTCGCGCCTGTGGAGATCGACCCGGAGCGTCAGCGCAGCGCCCAGGAATACACACGCCTTCGTCACCGCCTCATGCTCGTCGATCTAGGCCTGGCGACACTCTTTCTGCTGGTGTTGCTCGGCACAAATCTCTCCACTGGACTGCGTGACGCGCTGGCAACCACTGGCGTCTGGCAACCAATCGCCCACTGGGCGCCACTCCAGATCGGCCTCTACTTCTGCATCTTACTCATCGCTTATCAGTTGCTTGACGCGCCGCTCTCGTACTATAGCGGGTTTGTACTGCCCCATCGCTATCACCTCTGGCATCAGTCACTGGCAAGCTGGCTGGACGATCAAGCCAAGGGACTCATTCTGGGGCTGCTCTTCGAGCTAGCTGCCGTCGAGTTCCTGTATCTCCTGCTAGCTGTACAGCCAACACTCTGGTGGCTCTGGGCGGCAATCGCGCTCTTGCTCGTCTCAGTCGTCCTAGCCAACCTGGCTCCCGTTCTTATCCTGCCGCTCTTTTACAAGCTAACCCCGCTGACCGACGAGGAACTGAGCCGCCGCCTGCTCGCATTAGCTGCGCGGGCCAATACGCGCGTGCGGGGCGTCTTTACCATGAATATGAGCCGCAAAACCTCAACCGCTAATGCTGCGCTGATGGGCCTGGGCAATACAAGGCGCATTGTGGTCGGAGACACACTCCTGGGCGCATATCCCCCCGACGAGATTGAGGTGGTGCTGGCCCATGAGCTAGGCCACCATGTTCACCGCGACATCTGGAAACTGATCATCACTCAGGCCATCCTCGGCCTTGGCGGCCTCTATCTGGTCAATCTCGGACTGCATTGGGCTGTTGAGACGCGCCATCTCTATCCGTCGCTGACCGATGTAGCCGCTATGCCGCTGATCGCCCTGGCCCTGGGCCTCTTCGGACTCATCACGATGCCATTAGGCAATAGTTTTAGCCGCCTGCTGGAGCGCCAGGCCGATGAGTACGCTCTTCAGACGACGCGCAAACCTGATGCCTTCATCAGCGCTATGACCCGGCTGGCGAACCAGAACCTGGCCGAATTGGAGCCTGGCCCCCTCATCGAATTCTTCCTTTACGACCACCCGGCCATCGGCAAACGCCTCAGGCACGCCGAGCGTTTCAAGGACAAGAGCAGAATCGCTGATTGATGAGGAGCATAAGCTGCCCTTGTTCTGCTTTATGCTGGCAGGCTTCCAAAAACCACCCTGCCCCCAATCAGCGTCGCCTCAACAGGCGCCTGCGCGAGTTCGCCAGTAGGCAAAACAAATGGATCAACTCCCAGCACAACCAGATCGGCGAGCTTACCCACCTCCAGCGAGCCTTTGCGGGCCTCCTCGCCGCCAGCATAGGCCGCCCCAAGCGTATAGCTCCACAGCGCCTGGGCAACGCTGAGTGATTGCTCAGGCAGCCAGGGCGCGCGCTCCGGCGTCTGGTCATCGCGGCGGGCCACCGCCGCGTGCAGAATGCGCAGCGGATCAGCCGTCTCAACAGGCGCATCCGAGCCAAACGCCAGAGGCACGCCGCTTTGCTGAAGCGTGCGATAGGCATAGGCGCGACGCGCGCGTGCCCCCCAGTAACGATCAGCAATATCTCGGTCAGAAACCGCGTGGAAGGGCTGCACCGAACCGACCACCCCCAACCGCGCCATGCGCTGAATGTCTTCCGGCGCAATTAACTGCACATGCTCCAGGCGATAGCGCACAGCCCGCTCATCAGGCGTCCCCTTTGCGCGATCCTTCGCGCGCTCGATACCATCCAGCGCCACCCGACAGGCACGGTCGCCAATCGCGTGGATGGCTACATGCAAACGACCACCCGCTGCCATTGCAATAACCGTGTTCATCTCCTCCGGCGGCACAGCCAGAATGCCACGATTTCCCGCCGCGTCCTCAAACGGATCAAGCATGGCCGCCGTTTGCGATCCAAGCGTGCCATCGGCAAAAATCTTAATCCCTCCCAGCCGCAGCCAATCATCACCAAACCCGGCTTGCAAGCCGAGACGGCCTAGCTCCTGGACTGATTGCCTGGGAAAGAAAAACAACACACGCACACCAAGCGCGTTTTGGGCACGCAGCCGCTGAAAGTATTGCACCGCCAGGTGGTCCTCAATGTCATGCACACTGGTAATGCCGCGCTGCTGAAGCAGGCTGATCGTATGTTGCAGCGCGGGCGTCGGGTCAGTCTCTGGAGGAATGACAGCTTCTACCAGACCTGTCGCGCCATATTCCTTGAGGACGCCCGTTGGCTCTCCGCTGGCATCGCGTACAATCGTTGCGCCTTCCGGATCGGGGGTATCTCGGGTCACTCCGGCAAGGGCCAGCGCCCGCGAGTTTACCCACAGCACATGTCCATCCTTGCTCCAGAGCGCGACCGGATGGTCGGGCGCAACAGCATCAAGCGTGGCCCGCGTTGGAAAGCTCCCGTCCGGCCAGAGATTTTTATCCCACTGCCCACCACTCACCCAGGCGCCTGAAGGCGCCTGGATCACGCGCGCTCTGACGCGCTCAGCAGCTTCCTGCTCGCTGCGTGTGCCCAGCAGGTTCACCGAATGGAGTTGATGGTTATAGGAAAGCAGATGAATATGGGCATCAATAAAGCCAGGCAGAACCACGCGCCCACGCACATCAACCAGTTCGGCCAGCGGCCCGACCAGGCGGCGCACCTCTTCGCTGGAACCCACCCCAACAATCGTGCCCGTATTGGGATCCAGCGCGATAGCCTCAGCCCTCGGCTGCGCGGCGTTCATGGTATAGATTGTTCCATTGAGGAGTGCAAGCAGAGGCTGCATGAGAAAGGCTCCTTCTATGGTGGAGGATACTGGTAACGCCATTTCAACATGGCTACGTCAGGGACAGGATAAAGCGACAGGTGCAATTCTGGCAATTCTGGCGAATCGCGTTGCAGGGGGTGCAATTCTTGGCAAGCGTGAGAAGCCTGTCTACAGGCAGCCTCATCTTCTAGAATTGCAGGTACTTGCCTTTTAGCCATTCTGCTTTGCCCGCTGCTGCAACTCGTAGAGCTTGCCAATCGCCTCAAGCGGCGTCATCTCATCAACTTGCAGCGACTTTAATTCTTCGATGAGCGGATCAGGCTCGCTAGCAAAAAGCGTCAGTTGCAGCGCCTTTGGCAGTTCCATCTCTTTCATGGCCCGGCGCCGGGCGCGAGCCTCACCCTTGCGCTCCAGGTCTTCCAGAATCTCTTCTGCGCGATGGATAACCTGTCGTGGGATACCTGCCAGTTGGGCCACATGGATACCATAGCTCTTGTCGGCTCCGCCAGGCACAATCTTGCGCAAAAAAACGATCTGGCCCTCTTCCTCCGTCACGGCCACTGTGCAGGGGCGCCCTCTAGGAAAGAGGCGGCCCATTTCGACCAACTCGTGATAATGGGTGGCAAAAAGCGTGCGCGCCCCACAGCGACGATTATTATGCAAGTATTCAATCACCGCGCGGGCAATTGCCAGCCCATCATAGGTACTGGTCCCCCGCCCAATCTCATCCAGAATCACCAAGCTGCGCGGCGTGGCGTGATGCAGGATATTGGCGGTCTCCACCATCTCCACCATAAAAGTGCTTTGCCCGGTTGCCAGGTCATCCTGCGCGCCAATGCGGGTGAAGATGCGATCCACCAGGCCAATGCTTGCTGACTCGGCAGGTACAAAGCTACCGATCTGCGCCAGCAGCACGATCAGCGCCACCTGCCGCAGATAGGTCGATTTCCCGGCCATATTGGGGCCAGTCAGCAGCAGAATCTGCGCCTCCTCTTGTGAAAGATGCGCATCATTGGGAATAAATGGCGTATCAGTCTGAGATTGCTCAACAACTGGATGGCGGCCCGCCACAATGTGAGTGGTCGTACCGCTGTTGATGTGCGGACGGCAGTAGTTCCAGCGAGTCGCTACATTTGCCAGGCTCAAGTAGACATCTAATTCGGCTACTGCTCGCGCCGTTGCCAGGATACGCTCCGCGTAATGATTGGCAAGATCGGCCCGTAGCTGCGTAAAAAGTTCTTGCTCCAGTTTGACACTTTTCTCCTGGGCATTGAGGAGCAGCGCCTCATACTCTTTCAAGTCTGGGGTAATAAAGCGCTCGCCGGTAGTCAACGTCTGCTTGCGTATGTAATCTGGCGGCACGCGCCCCAATTGGGAATTCGTCACTTCGAGGTAGTAGCCAAACACCTTGTTATAGCTGACCCTCAGATTGTTGATGCCGGTACGCTCGCGTTCCCGCTGTTCCAGGTCGGCCATCCACTGCCGGGCATCGCGTGAGGCCGAGCGCAGCAAGTCCAACTCCTCGTGATAGCCTGCGCGGATCAGCCCTCCATCAGAGATACTCGCTGGCGGCTCAGACACAAGCGCAGCAGCAATCATCGCCTCGGCCTCGTCAACCCGATCAAGCCCACCCACGCGGGCAGAGAGAGGTCCGCTCGACGTACTCTCTGCCGTGCCGCTCTGCTCCATACTTTCAGCCCCGGAAGCGTTATCGAGTTCTTCCGGCGCGCCATTGGCTGAACCAGCACCTGCATCAGCCATCTCAGGAAGAGGCGAAACGAGCAAGTGAGCTTGCACATCGGAGATGCTGCGCAATCCGGCGGCAAGGTTCGCCAGATCGCGCGGCGTAGCAATCCGCTGGATCACGCGATTCGCCAGCCGCTCCAGATCACCGACCCGCTCAAGGAAACTGCCCAGTCGCACGCGCAAGGGCGCATCGGTGATGGCCGCCTCCACCAGATCAAGGCGGGCATCTAATTCGGCCTCATTCAGCAGCGGCTGGCTGAGCCAGCGGCGCAGCAAGCGCCCACCCATCGGTGTTTGGGTCTGATCCAGCACCCAGAGGAGCGATCCTTGCTCACCCCCGCTCCGTCCGCTGTGAAAGAGTTCCAGATTGCGCCGGGTATGGGTGTCAAGCACCATAAAGCCGGATGTGTTGTATGTTTCGAGCGCGGTCAGGTGAGCAAGCACGCCTCGTTGAGTCTCCTCGATGTAGGCAAGCAGCGCGCCTGCGGCGCAGATTGCCAGCGGGAGATGGGCACAGCCAAAGCCCTCCAGCGAGGCAACCTCAAAATGCGCTAATAAGCGCGCGCGCGCCTGCTCCTCCTGAAAAAAACGCGCATCATATGGCGTGACATGGCGCGCCGCCTCACGCAGCGGCTCAACCCAGGCGGGCATGCTATAGTTGCGCTCTTCCACATCCACTGTCGGCTGCGCGTGGTTCTCGTGATCCTGGCGGCCATGCACAGTTTTTGAGAATTGCCTGTGTTGGCGCGCCGGACGCCGCAGTGCAATAAACGGCTGGTTGCCCAATGCCTCCACCAATAACTCAGCAGGGCTAACCCGCACCAGTTCTTCCTGGAGCGCCACTTCCGGGTCTGCCGATAGTATCTGGGTGGTGGCAAACTCGCCGGTCGTAATATCCACATAGGCAACGCCAGCGGCGCCTTTCCCGATCAGGGCGGCTGCGAGGAAATTGTTGCGTTTGGCAGCAAGCATGGCCGGATCAACGACAGTGCCAGGTGTGACCATCCGCACTACTTCACGCTCGACCAGACCTTTTGAAAGCGCCGGATCGCTCATTTGCTCGCAAACGGCCACACGATATCCTTTAGACACCAGCCGCGCAATATATCCATCAGCCGCGTGGTGCGGCACACCAGCCATCGGTGCGCGCTCACCCCGCCCAAAATCACGCCCGGTCAGCGCAATCTCTAACTCACGCGAGGCTATCAGGGCGTCCTCATCAAAGAGTTCGTAAAAATCGCCCATGCGGAAAAAGAGGAGGGCATCAGGATAGCTGCGCTTGATCTGCAAATATTGGGCGCGAATAGGGCTATGCGCCTGGGGAGGTTCGATTACTTCCACGCTTAACCTCGCAACCAGCGGCAGCAGAAGACGCTGATATGCGGTACACTCTACAGCAGCGGTAAATTAGACAGTCACCAGTACAATAGGGTTAGCAGAACCATTCTAGCACTGCCCTGGGTGAACAGCAAGACAGGGAACGACATATGCACACATGCAGGAATGCAGTGATGTTTGTGCCGCGCTGAGCGTCAGAAAATATACTCCTCTCTGGGTGAGCTTTTTGCTGCTCAGCACGTAGTAGGTAGTAGACAGCAGGGCACACACCAGATGAGGTTATACCATCCGCAAGTTTGCCAGCAGAGCGCAGAGGAGGGGCTGTCTTGCTAATCTTTTCGACAATACGTTTTGTAATCAAGCGCGCTTTTCATCATCGCTCCATTTTGCTACCTGTTCTGCTTGGTGTCTTAGCTGCGGTGACGGTGCTATGCAGCGTACCGTTGTTCTCTACTGCTGCTGCTAATGTAGGCTTACAGGCCACGCTCAGCACACCAGGACCTGCCCTCAACAAAAATCTTGAAATCACCTTCACCACCCCTGCGCTTGACCCGGCCACCTATACCCAGGCTACCAAGGCCGTGACAGCCAACGCCCAATACTATCTGGGCAGCGCAATGGTCCACAACGCGCCTATTCGCAACGGCCACGCGGCGAACCTGGCCCTGTACCCAGTAGGGGATGCCCATCGATTTCCAACAGACTCGTTCAATACTGCCGAGGCATGGTTCCTCAGCGGCATGAGTGCGGACCATCTCAAACTCGTCCAGGGACGCCTCCCCTCCTCAAACGTTACGGTCAGCCAGACTTCCCAGGGCACAGCTTACGATGTGGAAGCCATTATCGCCACCGACTGGGCTAACCAATTTCAACTAAAGCTCAATGATGTCGAGGAAGTAGCCGATCAAACCGACCACCCAGGCAGCTTTTTACGCATCCATTTTGTCGGCTTCTTCCAGCCCAAAAACCTCAAAGACCCCGTCTGGTTTGACAATCTCGACCCCTTCACCCAGGCCATCACCTGCTGCAACCAGCCCTTACCACCAGCGCCCATCTGGCTCAGCGAAGGGGCGTTCGAGAATGCGCTGCCCAAGTTGGGGTTGAAGCATCCAATCGTCTATACCTGGCAATACTATCTGGACCTGAGCAGCGTCAACGCAGGGAACGCAAACACGGTGCTGGGCAATCTCCAGACACTCAAATCCCACCTGGAGTTGGCAACTCCTGGCGGCAGCGGACAGCAGGCGGCTTACGACGCTCTCAGCAAGCTCGATACGCTGCTCAGTACTTTTTTGCAACACCTCTTCTTTGTCACTATCGCCACGTTGGTGGCGATCCTGCCAGGATTGGCGCTGCTGCTTCTCTATATCGGGTTGGCTGCGTCTGCTCTGGCCGAACGCAACCGCGAAGAGATTACCCTGATGAAGAGCCGGGGAGCCAGCACCTGGCAGGTGCTGTTACTCTCCACTATTGAGGCGTTCTTGCTTTGTGTTGTTGCCTTGTTGGTGGCGCCGATGTTGGCTGGGCAGGTCACAAATCTGCTCAGCAGTTTCTCGTTCTTTGGCGGTGTATCCAGCCAGGCAACCAACATCGCTGCGTTACCAACCTTTCAGACCTATCTCTATGCGGGCGTCGCTGCCATCCTCTGCCTGTTGGCGCTTCTGCTGCCAGCGCTCGTCGCAGCGCGCTCCAGTTTGATCACCGTCAAGCGCGAAACCTCACGCCCGCGCCTGGCGACCTTCTGGTTGCGCCTGGCCCCTGGCATTCTGCTTGCTGCATTGGGAATCTTCGGCTTCATCGAGATTCGCCAGCGGGGCGCCTTCTTCGCGCCAGATGCCCAGGGGAACCTCTCGGTGGACTGGGTAGCAGCCTTGTCACCAACGTTGCTGCTGCTTGGCGCAGCCGGGCTTGGCCTGCTGCTGCTTCCGCCCCTCCTGGCGCTCCTGGATCGCATCGGCCAGCGTCTTCCGGGTATCTCGGTAGGTCTGGCGCTGCGTCAGATGGCGCGGCGCCCTGCCCCCTATAGTCGCCTTGTTCTCTTGCTCACACTCACCATCGCCCTCGGACTCTTCGCCTCCCTTTTCAGCGGCACCCTCCTCAACAGCTTTGGAGACCGTGCCGCTTATATCAGTGGCTCTGATCTCCGCCTGGTAGAAGGCTCGCCGAGCCAGCCAGATGTTGATCGACGCGCAGCGCCACTGCAAGATCACCTCAGCCTGATCCCCGGAGTCACCGACGGAATGGATGTCTTCCGGGCAGTGGGCACGGCGCCTTCAGACGTTCTGCGTTATCCTGATGTCACCACACTGGCCGTTGATAGCACGAGATTTCAGCGCCTGGCTTTTTGGCGCTCAGATTTTGCTGCTGCGCCACTCTCATCACTGATGCAGGATCTCCAGAAACCTGTCTCACAGGATGGAGCATTGCCTGCCATCGTTGACGATCAATTATTGGCAGCGACAGGCAAGCAGATTGGCGATCAGATTAACGTCCAGTTGGGTTTCGACAGTGATGCCAACTTTATCATCGAGGGAACCTTCCACTACTTCCCCACGCTGGATACCAGCCAATACGCCGTTGTCTCTGACATCTCGCGGCTGCTAACCGTGCTGCACCAGGGCAATCCAATCAATCAGACAACGGCAAACGAGGTCTGGTTAAAGCTCGCTCCGAATGCACCCAGGTATACTGCCGATCAGATCGTCAATATCTTGCAGAACAATCCTAAGAAACAGGTGATTGTGAGCATCGAAGAGGCCGATGATCGCGCAGCACTGACGGATAGTTTGCGCAACGACCCATTGCACTTCTCCATTTCTGGCGCGCTCTCGCTCGACTTTGTGGTTGCTGCCTTGCTGAGTGTTATTGGCTTTGTCGTCCTCTTCTATTTGATTGCCCAGCGGCGCTCATTCGAGTTTGGTGTCTTGCGGGCAATGGGCCTCTCTTTGCGCCAGCTAGCCGTGTCGCTCAGTTGGGAACAAGTCACCTTGCTGCTCTCAGCGGTGGTGCTGGGCATTGGATTAGGGGTTGCGCTCGCGTACTCCGTGCTGCCCGCGCTTGCCACAGATGATACCGGCAAACCCCTGCTGCCACCATTTGTCACGCATATGGATCTCCAGTCGGTCATCCAACTGGGCATCTTCTTGATCGCCTGTATGCTTGCGGCTCTGGCAGCAACCATAGTCATCTTCCGCCGCTTGCAATTGCATGAGGTCTTACGGCTTGGAGAGGAGTAAGCGCCTGATGAGCCAGCCCTATATTCTCTGCCGCGATCTGGTCAAAATCTATAAGGGGGACGGGTTGGAGGTTCTGGCATTGCAGGGTCTCGACCTGGAAGTGGAGGAAGGCGAATTTGTCGGAATCGTCGGCGCTTCCGGCTCTGGAAAAAGTACGCTGCTCAATATCCTGGCCGGCCTGGATACACCCAGCGCAGGAAAGGCTATCGTTGGCGCTTACGATCTAGGGAAGCTGGGTAGCTCAAAGGCAATCAAGTACCGGCGCAAAGAGGTGGGGGTGATCTGGCAACAGACGGCGCGAGGGCTGTTTCCGTACCTGACCGCTCAGCAGAACGTTGAAGCACCGCTCACGTTTTCAGGCTTTAAAGGCCCACAAGGGAAAAAGAAGCATGAGTGGGCCACCGAATTGTTAGACTTAGTTGGATTGGGCGAGCGACGCTCCCACATAGTCCAACAACTGAGCGGTGGCGAGCAGCAGCGTGTTGCTATTGCCGTCGCGCTTGCCAACCGCCCTCGTCTGCTGCTGGCCGACGAACCCACAGGTGAACTGGATAGCGAGTCGGCTGATACGGTCTATCGCGCTTTGCAGGAGGCAAACCACTCCACCAAGGTGACCATCGTCCTGGTAACACACGACCCGGAGATTGCCTCTCATGTTGATCGCGTCGTCTCCATTCGTGATGGTCGCACCAGCGCCGAGTTCATTCAGCGCCTGGAAGAGACAAGCGCCACCCCAGGCGAGGAGACGGAAGAATCCGCAGAAGCGCCTACCCGGAGCAAGCTGACGTCAGTTCAAGACGATTTTGTCCTCGTAGATCGTTTTGGGCGGCTGCAACTGCCCATAGAACACACCGAGCGATTGGGGATAGCGGGCAAAACAAGCCGTGTGCGGGTGCATCTCGAAGATGATCACATCACCATCTGGCTTGCCGAAGAGGAAACCGCCGGGGCCGGAGGGCGCAGACTCTCTGCCTGGCGCGCAGCGCGCCAGAATGCCGAGCGCGAAACACGCGCACAGCAAGAAGAAGGGTGAGGCTCCTCTCATCGAACTTTGATTCCCACTAAGCGAAACGCCTATGCGGCAAGAGGAGTGGCTATGTCAGAGCAGGCAGAAGTGACCAACACTCATACCCAACCGGAGGCGACCACCGGGAGCAGCCAGACCAATCTGAAGGCGTCTGATACACCGCATATCGTGGTGGAGCAGGCGACAAAAAGCTACTCGATTGGCTCACGCGAAGTTCCTGCGGTGCGTGGTGTCAGTCTGACCGTCCGCAAAGGAGAGATGGTAGCTCTGCGCGGGCGCTCTGGCTCAGGAAAGACGACGATTCTGAACCTGATTGGCGGGCTAGATCGCCCCACATCAGGAAAGGTTCTGGTGGCTGGCCGCGATGTCGGCGCAATGAGTGAATCCGAGTTGGTCGAGTATCGACGGACGGCTGTCGGCTTTATCTTTCAGCATTTTGCCTTGCTCGCCCTCTACTCCGCCCTGGAAAATGTCGTCTTGCCGCTGCGCATTGCCGGACACTCTCGTGCTGTTGCCCAGGAGCGCGCATTGCAATGCCTGGAACAGGTTGAGCTTCGGGACCGGGCGCATCATCGTCCCAGCGAGCTTTCGGGCGGCCAACAGCAGCGTGTGGGCATAGCACGCGGCCTGGCGCTGAAACCATCCATCCTCCTGGCAGATGAGCCAACAGGCAATCTGGACTTGCGCACAGGTATCACGATCATGCGCCTGCTTCGCCAGGTCGCGGAGCAAGAAAAGGTGGCTGTCCTGGTCGCCACGCATGACCCTGCCATGATGGATACCGCCCATCGTGTCCTTGAACTCCGCGACGGGCGGCTGCTCACCAATGAACAGCCCGCACCCCGATAATCCAGAGATGCCCTGGGTGCCCCAGACGGAACTGGCCTGGATCAACCTGGCTCACCACTGCCGAATCATGAGATGCCCCTCGGCAACGGCTGCCACAATATCGGCACGGCTGACCAGCCCTACCAGGCGGCCATTTGCGAGTACAGGAACTCGCTTGATCTTTCGCTGACTGAGCAGGCGTGCTATCTCATCAACAGGTGTCTCTTCTGACACAGAGATGATCTCCCTGCTCATCATGTCTTCCACATGCTCTCCTTGCTTACTGATAATATCAGCTTCAGTCAGCATACCAATGATCGTTCCAGTTTCATCGACCACCGGCATCCCGCTGATATGTCGCTCAGCCAGCCCACGCGCAGCATCACGAATGCTGACACCCGGCGCTGTGGTGTAGACATGGCGTGTCATAATATCGCGTGCGATCATCAGTCCTCTCCTTTTCCTGATACTTGTCTGTCGCTGAATCATGGTCAGCGTCTGCAATGGGGATGCCACCTATCCGAGCTATGATACAATGACTACAGGGAAGAATGGCGAGCAGAGTTCGAGCCTTCTTTGCGCCAACGGGGCGAGCGCATTTCGGCGCTATCCTTTTCCTTACAGGTTGGCTGATAGCAAGATATGTACCGTCTTTTTCCCTCTGCCACGTGGTAGACGTCTTCCTACGACCTCTGGCAATGAGAACAGGGTCGCAGGCAGAGGGTTGCTCCGACATCTCCATCCTTGTGAGGGCTGTAATGCGTTGTCAGGTCTGCGGTAGACAAAATCCAGCAGGAGCCAAATTCTGCAATGAATGTGGCGCTCCTTTGCTTTCGCGTTCCTGTCCGGTATGTGGCGCTACCAACCACCCCAATGCCAGGTTCTGCAACGAATGCGGTACAGCCCTCCCACCGCTCTCTGAAGGCATGGCAGAGAAGGCGTCTCCCCTGACGCCCCATGAAGCGCCAATTGCGCAGATCCCCCTGACAAGCGGGCAGGATGGACCAACTTCTCAAGTCTCCGAGGCGCAGGCTTCTTTTCAAGCAGGCACGACAATCTCAGGCGGCGTGGCCGATGCCCAACCCGCCTGGTTGCCGCTCGATAGCGAAGAGCGGCGGGTGGTGACGATCCTCTTTGCCGATATGACCGGTTCGACTGCCCTTGCCGACCACATGGACCCAGAAGAGGTGCGGCTGCTCCTGGAAGGCTACTTTGACGCGCTGGCACAGGCGATTCATAAGCACGGGGGCACCATCGAGAAGTTTATCGGCGATGCGGTTATGGCAATCTTCGGCATGCCCATTGCCCACGAGGACGACCCGGAGCGGGCAGTGCGAGCAGGGCTGGCAATGCTTGAAGCCCTCCAACGCTTTAATGAGCAGCGCCAGGCCGACGATCCCCTGGCAGCGGAGGTGCAGATTCGCATTGGTATCAATACTGGTGAGGTAGTTGCTGCAAGTGATGCAGGCGACGGCGGTCAATTCTTGATTACGGGCGACGCCGTGAACGTCGCCGCTCGCCTTCAACAACAGGCCCAACCAGGAACGATTCTGGTCGGCTCGCGCACCTACCGCAGTACACGAGGCGCTATTGTCTACCAACCACTCACCCCTATTGAGGTCAAGGGCAAGCCACAACCGCTGCGTGTCTGGCAGGTGCTCAGGACGGTGGAAGATCAGGCTGCTCCACCTACCCAGCATCTACGAGGCATCGAGGGATTACCCACCCCCTTTGTCGGGCGAATGCCTGAGATAGCGTTGCTGGATGCCGTCTATGAGCGCGTGACTGGAGAACGCCGCCCGCACCTTGTCACTTTGCTTGGGATACCAGGCGTAGGAAAATCACGCCTCATCCGCGAATGGGCCAGCCACCTGTGGCAGCATGATAGGGCGTCTGAGCATCCAGAGACAGGGCCAGCGCCAGAAGCGCATCTAGCCGCTCAGCAGCCCCTTTTGTTAGAGGGCCGCTGCCCACCTTATGGCGCTGGCATTACCTACTGGCCGCTGGCCGAGATTCTGCGCGCCTATTGTGGATTCGTCGAAGGCGAAACACCGCAAAGGGCAAGCGAGCGTCTTCTGCATAAAGTACAGGAAGCTATTGATGGAACCCAGCAAAGCGAGCATATCGGCTTCCTGGCACGCCAGTTGGGGTTCACTATCGGCTTGGAAGTGGATGAAAGCGCCGCTCTGCGGCCATCAGGCTCTACTCAAGAGCAGCGCGAGACCCTCTTCCGCGCCTGGCGCATCTTTTTTGAGTCGTTGGCGCGTCGTCAACCACTCCTGCTCTTCATTGATGATATTCACTGGGCAACTGAAGCCCTTCTCGATCTCCTGGAGTACCTGACACAGCGGGTCAGCGACGCGCCCCTCCTGCTGCTGTGCCCAGCCCGCTTCGAACTCCTGGAGAAGCGCCCCGACTGGGGCGGGGGCAAACGCAACTTTACGATCCTGACGCTGGAGCCACTCTCATCCGAGCAAAGTCACGCCTTGATCGATGCCCTCCTCTCGCCCGACGGATTGCCCCCTGCATTGCGCAACAGTATCCTGGCGAAAGCCGAGGGCAACCCCTTTTTCGTTGAAGAAATTATCCGCATGCTGATTGACCTGGGCATCCTGGTCTACAGGAATGGTTACTGGCAAGTTGCCAATCAAGACCCCAGCAGCACCTATACAGACATGCTCTCTTTCAGCATCCCAGATACGATCCAGGGAGTATTGGTCGCGCGTATCGATCTGCTTTCACCTACAGAGAAGCGCGTCCTTCAGCACGCGGCAGTCGCCGGGCGCATGTTTTGGAAAGGGGCGCTGGCCTATCTAGCCCAGGAGATCAGCGCAGAAGCCTTCAAAGGGGCGCTAGAGAGTTTGATCCACAAAGATTTCATACAGGAAAATGAGCGCCCCAGCGGCATACTGATCGAGCAGGATGTGCAATATAGCTTTAAGCACGTGCTGGTGCGCGATGTCGCCTATGCCAGCATCCCGCGCGCCCGGCGGGCGCGTGAGCATGCACGCATGGCTGAGTGGCTGGAACGTGTGACGGCTGGGCGCGTTGAAGCGTTCACTGAACTGCTCGCCTATCATTATCACCAGGCTGTCGTCGCCTGGTCACAGACAACTTCAGGGCATTCTCTAGCGCACCGACCCGCTCGCGTTCAAGCGCAGGCCGATCTGCGCCAGAAGGCTATCGACTATCTTATCCAGGCGGGTAATGAAGCGATAGGGAAATATGCCGCCAATCAGGCGGTACGCCATTACACTGCCGCGCTCGATCTCCTTAATGGCAGTGAAAGCGAGCGCTCATTACGCCCACATCTCCAAGAAAGGCTTGCCAGGGCGTACTTTGTCCTTTCAGACGGAGATGCCTCTTGGGAACATTATCAGCAGGCGCTGAACGACTCACAAGATGCGCCGCCACAGGAGCGCGCTCACCTGTATCAACATCTCACCATGCTGAGTACGCGCTGGCGTTCCTGGTTCAAACAGCCGCCGGATTTGCAGATGATCCGCGCCTATCTCGATGAAGGGCTGGCCCTGTTGAAAGACGCGCCTGAAACCATCGAACTGGCCCTGCTGCTGGCGAGCGAAGCCTTCTGGTATCTGACGAGCTATACCAGTCAACAGCTTGACGAGAGCGCACTGGAACGGGCTATTGTCAGCGCGGAGCGAGCGGCAAGTATCGCCGAACGCCTCAATCATCCAGTGTATCTTTCCGAAGTGCTAGACGCGCTCTCCGGCGTCTATGGGACGGCAAGCGATTATCGCGCCTTTTTGGAAGTGCAGAAACGCCGACTGGCGCTGGTAGATCGTATCCGCGACCGGGCGGAAGTGCTGGACATTTATTTTACAGCCAGCAGAGCCTATTCCCAACTCTCGGATTATCCGCAGGCGCTCTACTGGGCCGATATGGCGCTCAAAGTGGCCGAATCGATGAACAGCCGCCGTAAGTTATGTGGGATGTTGGGCAATAAGGTCATGATCTACTTTCAATGGGATAAGTGGTCAGACGTGCTGCAATGGGGCGAGAAGCTGGCAACCCTCTGTGAGCAGTATGACCTGTTAAGTCAAAGCTGGCCGGCGCCAAATGCCATCGCTGCGCTCGCCATTGTCTACTACCGCTTGGGACAGGATGAGCGCGGAGACTATTATGCCCTCATGGCCGAAGAGGCCGCGCCAGAGACGGACCTGCGCCGTGAACTCATCAGTGGTCAGCTACGCTTTGCCCAGCTTCGGCTGGAAGAGGCCCGCGAAATCTACCAACGCATTGCGCTCCAGTACCCCGCGCTCGAACGCCCGCAAATTCAATGGCGTCTGGTAGACCTGGCCGCCCTCCTCGACGACGAGGCACGCTACGCTGAACTGGCGCCAACGACACTCACCTTGATGGAACGTTCTGGCAGCCGCAAGGGCTGGGCTGGCTTGATTCGCGCACGCGGCATCATGCGTGCGAAACGAGAAGAATCTGCGGCGGCGATTGAAGACTTTCAAGCCGCGCTTGAATGTTATCGCCAGCTCGGCACTCGCTGGGAGGAGGCGCTAACCCTGGAGGCGCTGGCAACCCATCTCAGCCACATGCACCCTGAAGGCACCCATCAGGAGGCAACGACACTCTTTGAGAAGGCGCTGGCAATCTATGAAGCGTTGCACGCCATACAGGACAGCCTGCGTGTGCGAAACACTCTGGGCAGAAACGCATCCAGAGCATCACGAGATCTGAACACTTCACCATGATTCCTTTCTCATTCCTAACTTCCAAACCCAAATTCTGTCACCTCTGTGGCAGGCCGCTCGTGCTGGCATACACCGAATATAGCACTGGACTGGTGGTGTGCCAACAATGTGAGCGCAGTGCCCCACGCTGCACTCACTGCAAACAGCCAGCGCGAGAACTCATAGCAGTCGATCAGGACTACCTCTGCAAGCCGTGCCTGGCGAGACTGCCACGCTGCACCGCATGCAATAAACCTCTGGCCGGGCGCTTTTACCGCATCGGCGATTCCCCCAAAGCGTATTGTGCCATCTGCGCCACGGAGCGGCCCGCCTGCCATATCTGCGGAGCGCCCCTTGGCCCAGATGGGCGCCAGCTTGTCGGAGGACAGCACCGCTGCGGCGAATGCGCCCGAACGATGGTCCTGGATGAGCAGGACGTCCATACACTCTATCAGGTGGTTATCCAGCAGGCCAGCGCAATCTTAGAGGCTGCCGTTGGACAGATACCCCGTCTCCGCATCGTAGAGCCTGCCGAACTGGCAATGGTTCGCCGAAGGCATGGAAATCTGACGCCTGCCATCGGAACTACACAACAGCACGTTCTCGGCTTTTTCGAGCAGCGGGGGCAGGAGCGCACCATTTATATCGAGCGTGGCCTGCCGCGCGCAACGCTCATCGGCACGCTGGCCCACGAATACGCGCACGCCTGGCAAGTAGATCATGCGCCCAGAGAACAAGACCTCCTGCTGCGCGAGGGTTTTGCCGAATGGCTCGCCTATCGTATCCTCGTTGCGCAGGGTTATACCCGCGAAGCTGCCCGCGCCACCCGGCGCGAAGACGACTACGGGCGCGGCCTACGCTACTTCATAACCCTGGAGCAGCAATCCAGTCGGCAGCGAGTTTTTGCCGAGGCGACTAAGGCCAAAAGTCTGAATAACCTCACCTGACCCGGCAAAATAAAGCCGTAAAAGCAGGCGATCAGGTGGGCGAACGTCCCTAACCCACAGAAAGCCCCTCTCAAAAATCTTGACAGGGTACGTTTGAGATGCTATACTGACTTTAGTTCCGGTAGGGCAGAGGCAATAGGCTCCGCTGGAACCTTGCATCGCACCCCTCAAGGGTCTGTGTAAGCAGGGTGTCAACCCAAAACGTCACAAGGCCAGGACCATCGAAGCCTTGCATTGGAACTAGGAAAGGAGTTACTGCCTATGTTCCCAATGAAGAAGCCGATTCGCCTCCTGGGGATGGTTTTTCAAATCGACTAAGCGTGCCCGTGAAGGCGGGCTATCGATCCCGTCCAATGGTGCCGCGCCAAAACCTTTCTCCGCTGTGGCCTGCATATTGCACTGTGCCGCAGGATGACGAAGACAGAGCGTAGGTTGCCGCGAGCCAAAGGACTGGGAGGGCGGGTTTCATCACCTGCTCTACACGGTAAGCGGTTAAGTAGAATGAGATTGAGGCCCGAACGAATCGTTCGGGCCTCGTTTTTTCAGAGTTCCTGAAGCATGCTCTTTCCTGATCATCTCACTCGTCCAGGCTCAGCATTGCCATGAATGCTTCCTGCGGAATCTCCACATTTCCCACACGCTTCATGCGTTTCTTGCCCTCTTTCTGTTTCTCCAACAGTTTGCGTTTGCGCGTCACATCACCGCCATAACATTTTGCCAGCACGTTTTTTCGCAGCGCCTTGACCGTCTCGCGCGCAACCACTCGCTGGCCGATAGCCGCCTGGATAGGGACTTCAAATAACTGACGAGGAATCAACTCACGCAATCGCTCTACCAGGGCGCGCCCAACGTTATATGCCCTGTCCCGATGAAGAATCAGCGAGAGCGCGTCAACCGGCTCCCCGGCAACCAGCAGGTCAAGTTTGACCAGATCAGCTTCCCGATAGTTCGCAAAGCTATAATCCAGCGAGGCATACCCCTGGGTGCGTGACTTCAGTTGATCGTAGAAATCAACGATCAACTCCGCCAGAGGCATCTGATACGTGAGATGCACCCGATCTTCCTCGATATACTTCATATCCTTAAAGCTGCCACGCCGCGTTGTAACCAGTTCCATCAACGCGCCGATATAGCGGCTGGGCGCAAAGATGCTGATGTCCATCCAGGGTTCTTCGATCTTCAGTACCTCGCCCAACGGCGGCAGATCAGCGGGATTATCTACGGCTACCACCGAGCCATCTTGTTTGGTGACGAGATACTCGACGCTCGGCGCCGTCGCCAGAATGCCCAGATCATATTCGCGCTCCAACCGTTCCTGGATGATCTCCATATGCAGCAGCCCCAGGAAGCCACAGCGAAAGCCAAAGCCTAAAGCCACCGAATTCTCCGGCTCATAGAGGAGCGAAGCGTCATTCAACTTCAGGCGATCCAGCGCATCACGCAACAGCGGGTAATCGCTGCTCTCCACCGGGTAAAAGCCAGCAAAGACCATTGGCTTCGCCGGGCGATAGCCAGGGAGGGGCACATCAGCAGGGCTTGCCACCAGCGTAATTGTGTCGCCGACTTGACAATCCTTCACGTTCTTAAAGCCGGTAGCGACATAGCCAACTTCCCCAGCCGAAAGCGCATCAGTAGCAGCCAGGTGCGGATTGAAATAGCCCACCTCCAGCACCTCAGCCGTACTGCCGGTTGCCATCATCAGCAGGCGCTCTGCCGCCTGAACGCTTCCATCGAGCAGGCGCACATAGGCGATCACGCCCTTATACGCATCATAATGGGAATCAAAAACCAGCGCGCGCAGTGGCTGCCGGAGGTTTCCTTTTGGCGGTGGCATCCGCTGCACGATGGCTTCCAGAATCTCTCTGGTTCCGATGCCTTCTTTGGCCGAGGCCAGGATGATCTCATCCCTGGGGATGCCAATCACATCCTCGATCTCTTGCGAGACGCGCTCAGGATCGGCGCTCGCCAGATCAATTTTATTGACCACCGGAATGATGGTGAGATCAGCCTCCAACGCCAGATAGAGATTTGCAAGCGTCTGCGCCTCGATGCCCTGAGTTGCATCAACCACCAGCAGCGCCCCTTCGCACGCGGCCAGGCTTCGTGATACCTCATAGGTAAAATCGACGTGGCCGGGAGTATCGATCAGGTTAAGTTCATAATCCTGCGCATCCTGGGCACTATAGCGCATGCGCACCGCCTGAGCCTTAATCGTGATGCCTTTCTCACGCTCCAGGTCCATCTGATCGAGAACCTGCTCGGCCATCTCGCGTTTCGTGAGGGTGCCAGTAAACTCCAGCAGGCGATCAGCCAGCGTCGATTTGCCATGATCGAAATGGGCAATAATGCAAAAATTGCGAATGTGCGCTTGATCCATGCTTCCTCACCAGGCTACCAGAGCAGAGAATGCCTCTCCGGCGCCAGAGGGTTACTCACCAGAAATAATGCCACCACCCAGCACTTCATCGCCTGTTGAGCCACCGTAGAAGACCGCAGCCTGACCAGGCGTAATTGCCCGCTGTGGGCGCGCAAGGGTGATCTGCGCGCTCTTTGCGCTCAGCGGTGTCACCACTGCCGGAACTTCGGGCGCCTTGTAGCGTACCCGCACGCTCGCCTCAAACGGCGAGGCAGGAACCTCGCCGCTGAGATAATTGACCTGCTGTACAGTAAAGGTTTCGCGCTCCAGATGCTGCGCACCACCCACAATCACTGCGTTGCGCGTTGGGTCCAGCTTCAGCACATGCAGCGGCTCTTGCGAAGTAAGTCCCAGCCCCTTGCGCTGGCCGATGGTGTAATACGCCAGACCCTGATGGATTCCTATCTGGCTCCCGTTCACATCCAGGATCGGCCCCTGCCGGGGCGCCTCCGCGCCATTGCTTTCTGTATAGCGCCGCATAAAGCCCCGGTAATCTCCAGCGGCAACAAAACAAATCTCCTGGCTCTCCGCCTTGGCAGCCACTGGCAGGCCGCGCTCCGCCGCCATTACCCGCACCTCCGGCTTGGTGAACTCGCCGAGCGGGAAGCAGGCGTGCGCAAGCTGCTGCTGATTCAACACATGCAGCACATACGACTGATCTTTGGCTGGATCAGCCCCCTTGCGCAGTCGTCGCTGACCAGTCTGAGCATCAGTCTCCACGCGCACATAATGGCCCGTCGCCAGATAGTCTGCACCCAGCGCCAGGGCACGCCCCAGCAGAAGCGTAAAGCGGATATGTCGGTTGCAGTTCAGGCAAGGGTTCGGGGTGCGCCCATTGATGTACTCCTCATAGAAGTAATCAACGATCTTCTGCTTGAACGATTGCTCCACGTTCACCATGTAGAAAGGAATATCCAGAAGCTGGCTGACGCGCCGAGCGTCACCGACTGATTCAAGCGAGCAGCATTTATTCTCAGCCACATGCTCCACACCATCATCGAGCGCCGCCGCAGGCTCAGACCAGAGGCGCAGCATTATCCCAATCACCTCATGGCCCTGCTCCTTGAGCAGCGCCGCAGCGACAGAACTATCAACACCGCCACTCATGGCGACCACTATTCTTGCCATGCTCTTTTCCACGTCCTCTATGGGCTGTGCCCGGATCGAAGTGATCGAGAAACTGCTCCACACCAACCCTATCGAAATTTCAGCACCCGCTGCGGAGCGCAGCACAGAGGCAAATAGAAGAGGCTAGCCCGTCAGACGGCCAGCCTCATGGCGCACAGAAAACTTGCTCTGCCATGTATTTCAATACCCTCAACGGGTCGAAGCAGGTCCACCAACAGCTTAGCATACAGGGCCAGGGTTGTCAAATAGCGCCGGTTGGTTCAGCCGAGATGCCAGAAACTTCAGTCGTTTCTGGGCCACACAAGGACATTCCCTTCCAGGTTATTCAGAGTACAAAGCGGCGCCAGCTTTTCCGCCGCTGCCGCCAGAATTGCAGGTTTTCTTCATCCTGGCGGATGCGCTCTTCAGCAGCGCGCTGGAAGGCTTCATCCTGCCCGGGCACAGGAAAACGCGCGCCACAGTTCTCACACACGGCAGCTACCCAGGGATTCAGCCTACCACACCAGGCGCAGCGTTTCTGCTGGGCCTCCTCTGCTGGGGCGGGTATTGCGCCCTGCGCCTGTCCCAGTAAGCTATCCTGGGCGCTATCAGAGCCTTCAGATGCCAGCGGCGGGTCTAAAGGAGTCTCCTCTTGCCAGCCTCCATCATCCACGTATCCTGGTCCAGGTGAACTGATGGCGTCGGGTGATTCGTCCAGGAGTTCACGCCCGCATAGGCCACAAAAACGCGCTTCGGAGGCGTTGGTGGCGCCACAACCAATGCAGATTCGCCCGGCCTCTTGACTGTTCATCCTGAGATGCCTCCCTTCAGGATCACCAATCGCTTATCTCTTGTTTCACGCTTTCAGCAACATTGTTAGTCCGCCGGTTATGCCCTGGCTACCAGAGTGGATTGATCACCAGACCTGTGATGAGTTTAGGATAAAAATAGGTCGATTTCTGCGGCATCCGATCACCCGCCAACGCGACATCGCGCAACTGTGTTACCGGGGTCGGACGCATCAACGCCGCTAGTTGGGCCGCTCCGTTTTGCACTGCCTGAACCGCCGCCACCGCATCGCGTGTATAGGTCAAGAAACTGCCGCTGGTCACAGCCTCGGCATCCAGCCCCAGCGCCTCATCGAATACCAACGTTTGCAGCAGCGCCACATCCAGCCGCTGCCAGGCTTTGGAGCGATTGCTCGCAGCCATTTTGCGTCCTGCCTCTGGTTGCGCCAGCACCCGCAGGGTCTCATCGCGCAGCACCAGCAGAAAAGCGCCGGGCGCATCTACCGAAAGCTCGGATAGCGCCTGCTCTGGAGACACATCCGCTGCTACTGGCTCAATCGCAAAATACTGGCTAAGCTGGGCCGAAAGCCGGGAGATACGCTCGGCTGGCAACCCCTGGACCAGACGATGAGTAGGGAGAATCACCAACCCAGGGTCTTCAAACGCAATGAGCGCCATGAGTACAAAATTCGCAGCATCCTCTGGAGACAACTCCTTGCGCATTTCGCGGAGTTCTTCGCGGTAGGCCAGCGCCGTTTCATAGCGATGGTGCCCATCAGCAATAAACAATTGCCGACTGGCAAAAAATCGCTGTATCTGCGCTATCTGGTCAACATCGGTGATTGGCAGCAGTGTATGCCTTTCGCCAAACTCATCAGTAAAAGCATCCTGTGGTGGTTGGTTTAGCAGCGGCTCTAGAAGGCGACGTAAATCGCCACCCGCATCCTGATACACTGACATAATGGGACTCAGATTTGCCGCGCAAGCCCGCAGAAGCTTCAGCCGATCATTCTTCGGTTTTGAGAGGGTCTGCTCATGCGGCAAGACCACACCAGCCTCCCAAGGCTCCAACCTGACCCGTGTGAGCAGGCTGGAGCGCCAGTAGTCCTTGCCACCGCTACGAAAACGCTGCCGATAGAGATATATGGCTGGCTTTGTCGCTTGCCGCAGAATTCCCCGCATCCGCCAATCAGCAAATGTGGCTGCCGCACGGGTATAGCGATTGTTGAGGGTATCGTCCTGCGGCTCCTCGCGCCCCAGTTCCAGGCGGATGATATTATTCGGATGGCGCTCATAATAGGCTGCCTGCGCTTCAGGAGAGATCACATCATAGGGCGGCGTCACCAGATCGGCCAGGTGTGAGCTCAACTCAGACGCATAGTGTATTCCAGAAAAGGGGCGTATATCAGCCATATCCAGATGAACCTCCTCACGCAATGTGGCAGCCAGAGACAATGTAAGAGATATTGCGCCGTAAGTATACATTACAACGATTTCTGCATCATCCAGTGATGGTACATTGCCATGCGGTCTGCCATCACCGCATACTATTTGACACGGCTGGCTCGCTCTGCTATACTGGCACTAACCACCTCCGATTGTTTTCTTGTGCCACCAGTCACCGGAAGAAGCTACCTCTATCTACCCCACAGCACTGAAAGGGGAGGGTCAGCACATGAGCGAATCCGAAACGGTAGGCCAGGACACATGGGAACCTCAAGAGCCGTTGAACGAAAAGCCTCAGCATTCAAGAGC
>JBJKSJ010000420.1:0-9411 GCA_046704085.1 Ktedonobacterales bacterium
CTAAAGGCGATTTTCAGTTGCTCTTCTTCAACCAGGATGGTAAGAGCATGGTCGGCACGGTAGACCTGGGCACGCTCTGAGCGCCCGGTCTGCCCCACGCGCGCTGCGCGCCTGGACGGTCGCCCCCTCCAGCGGCTGAGATTCACTGCTTGTGATCTCAGCCGCTATTGCTCTCGTTTTATGAGCCGAAAAGCAGCGGCGCTGTGAAGGGAATCACGGCATCTGATGTGATTTTCAGATACGCTAGAGGTGGTGCAGGGAATGCCCGATTGGCGTCAGCAATGTGCCCGAATGCACGCGCGCAAGGGAGTGCAAAAAGACAGACGATCAGGTAATATAGCGTTCGACAGGTGCTTCAGCAGAGTCTGGCAGGAATAGACCCTATCCCTTGATAGGGCGAAAGGTGGGGGCTATGCGCACCTTGACATTAGCCTGGCACGCGCAGGGGCAGTGGCAGCGTTATACCGTTACAGCGGAGCATCCATGCGTCATCGGTCGGCAAGCAGAGCTGTGTCAGATCACGATTGATGATCGCTCCGTCTCGCGGCAGCACGCCAGCGTCTATGCGGAGGCGGCCAGGTTTCACCTGCGCAATGTGAGTGAGAAGAATATCATTGCCCTGAATAATACCTTCCGCCTGGTGTATAATCAGGCGGCTCCGCTGAAACCAGGGGATACCTTTCGCCTGGGGACGGTCCAGATGTGGGTGATGCAGCCGGAACACCCAGAAAGAACCGTCATTAAAGTCAAGTGCGCCCAATGCGCCAAGCTGGTTGATTCACACCTGGAGAGTTTCTGCCCTTGGTGCGGACGCTCGCTCGCCAACGGTCAGCTTGTTGAGGTCGAGGTCTGATTCCCGGTCGCGCCTACGCCATCGAAGACGAAAGCGAGGGGAGATTCATGCAGAGAGCGCCGACAGCACGGCAAGTGCGCCTGAGTTGGCAAGACCCTGTCACCAGTGAGGAAAGCGTCCGCCTTGAATCGCTGCCGATCACCTTTGGCCGCGCACCAGAGAACACGATTACGCTGAATAGTGAAGCGGTCTCGCGGCGCCATGCGGCCCTGGAGGCCGCCGATGGTGAGGTGGTGATCATCGATCAGGGCAGCAAGAACGGCGTCTATGTCAACCGCGCGCGCGTGCCGCGCGTGGCGCTCAAGGATGGGGATGCCTTCCAGATCGGCCCGTTCCGCTTCACTATTGAGTTCGATCTTTCGCTGCACGCGCCAGGGCAGGAGTCAACCGCTTCTTTCGCGCTCGATTTTGCCACCGTGCCCATGCCGGAACCCCAGGCGCCGCCTGGCGTCGGCGGAGCCAGCGGCCAGGGGGAGCAGTATATCAGCGTCCAATGGGCCGAGCTTGCGAGCGGCGCGCAGCGTGAGATCACCGCGAAGCCGCCGATCAGCATTGGTCGCCAGCGTGATAACCAGGTGGTGCTGTCCACGACGCGAGCCTCGCGCCATCACGCGATCTTGACGCTGGAGGGCGGCCAGATCATTGTTACCGATCAGGAGACCCGCAATGGCACGCTGCTCAATGGGCGGCGGATTCAGCGGGCAGTCATGCAGCCCAACGATACGCTGGAGATCAGCGGGTATCGTCTGACAGCAAAAGCGGTGGAAGTTTCGGCTTCCGGCGCGCAGCGGCTTGCAGCCATCAAGCCCTCGGCAGCGCCATCAAGCGCCGCGTGGGAGCCGCCGCGCCCCACCGAGATGATCACAGTGGAACCAGCGCAGGCCGGGCTGGTCAAGTTGGAGCCGCGCCAGCCTGCCTCGCCCCAACCGACACCCCCACCACCGCTCTCGCCAGCCATCCAGGCATTAAGCCAGGGCCAGAGATCGCCGCAAGATTCCACGCTGATCTTCAGCCATTCCGGCGAGTTGCTGCCTTTTGTTCCCCAGCCAGAAGAGGAAAAGAAGGGCGAAGCGTTCCCGCCGCCCTTCTTTCAGCAACTGGTCATTCCGCTTCGGCAATTGCAGCAGAGCAGGATTCCGATCTATGAAACCACCTATCTGGCGATTGGCGGGGGGCTGGGCAGCTTTACCTGGGTCGATCATTTGATGATCTTTGGCGTGCCAGAGCAGCAGATCGTGTGCTTTGGGCTGGAGCCGAAGCCGCATTCGCGCTACGAGCGCCTGTGCAATTACTCGCAGATTCCCAGCCACGAGCGCCTGCGCTCCAACAGCGACGCCTGCCCGGATAATATCTGGGGCTGGCCCTCCTATGGGCTGCGCGAAGTCTTTCGTGATCTGGGCAAGGGACACATTGGCAGCGCCATCAAAGTCGGCGCGCAGGTCTTTGGCGAGCCGGTGCTGACGGACACCTACACGCCGCGCTCGACCGATGTCTTCAACGGAATTGACCGCGAGGCGCAGCGCATCGGCTGGGGGCGCATCTCGCGCTATGGCCTGGCGCGCGCCATCCGCATGACCGACGATGGCCGCTATGTCGCTGCCATTACACAGATTACCCCGAACCAGGAAGCGACCAGACTCCTGGTGATCGCGCGCTATGTGCATGTCGCCGTCGGCTACCCAGGCATCCAGTTCCTGGCGGACCTTCAGGAGTATCGAGATCGCACCAAAGACTTTCACGCGGTCGTCAACGCTAACGAAGATCATCATCAGGTCTATGAGCAGTTGGTCAAGCGCGGTGGGGTGGCGATGGTGCGCGGGCGCGGCATCGTCGCCTCGCGGGTCATTCAGCGGCTGGCCGAAGCGCGCCAGCAGAACCGCAATATCAGGATTTTGCATGTGATACGCACGCCGCTGCTGGTGGGCCACCGCGATGGGCACACCCGGCGCAAGGTGGAAAACCACACAGAGATGCAACCTTTCAACTGGCCCAAAGCCTGCGTAGGCGGCGTGCTGCGCAAGCGGTTGGAAGAGGGGGATGATCAGACGCGCGACCGCCTGCTCAACGATTGGGGCGGCACGACGACCGCCAAGCGCAAAGATTGGCGCCAGATCATTCGCAATGGGCAGCGCGAGGGCTGGTATCAAATACGCTTTGCCAGGGTGAAGCGCGTGGACCGCAACCAGACCGGACAGCTCTTTACGCTGCTGGCGACCGACGACCGCAACCAGCCGGAAACCTGGACGCCCGTTGATTTCATCATCGACTGCACTGGCCTGGAGGCGGCGCTGGATAGCAACATTCTGCTCAAGGATATGGTCGATACCTATCAGCTTGGGCGCAACCCGAAAGGTCGGCTGCGCGTCGCCAACGATTTCGAGTTGATGGGCATGCGCAATGGCCCTGGGCGCGTCTATGCCAGCGGCGCGATGACGCTGGGCGGGCCTTATGCGATGGTCGATAGTTTCATTGGTCTGCAATACGCCGCGCTGCGCTCGGTTCAGGCGCTGAAGCAGGGCGGCGCGCCAGGGCTGCGCGGGCTTGGCCCTCTGCGCTCGTTCGCTCAATGGACCCGCTGGGTCAGGGGGAAACATCCATGACACCAACCCTGTTAGGGCGCTGGGAAACGCGCCTCTTGCTGCTGGCGACGGTGGGCGTCGTCGTCACGATCATTGTTGGTCTGCTCGTCCACAACTTTGCCACTCCGTTTGCCGTGCTGGGCTATGTCTTTCTCTTTGGGGTGGTCTGGGATATTTTCTACCAGGCGACGATTAACTATCGCTGGGACCGCGACTGGCCGACGGTCTTTCAGGTGCTGGCGGGCATCGTCGAGGGCGCGCTGGTCTGGTTCCTGGCGCACGCCGGCCTTTTGCCAGGCGTTGCTCCGGCGAAGCTGCCCTTTGGCGTCTTTATCGGCATGTACGCAACCATCTGGGTGCTGACCTTTATGATCGCCCAGGGGCCGCTGCGCCTCTTCCTGGTGCGCTGGCGCTATCAAGGCGGCGAGGTGGTGTGAAGTGCGGGTTGCTTCGTGACCCTGGAGCGCATGCGATAGCGTTGCCCAACGGCGCGCAGGCTTATGATAGAATGGTGTCACAAATGCCCTGATGAGCCATTTCTGTGACAAGCGGCGCATCCGGCCTGTGGAGAGACGTGTGAGCGATATTGCCCGGATCAACCGTGACAGCCTTGCTGCGATGCGAAAAAGCCTTCTGGAGTCCCTGGGCGGCTTCTCCGAAACGACCGTGCAGAATGCCGAATGGCTCTATATGCTGCAAGAAGAGACGCGCAATTCTGTCTCTATCGAAGGCTATTTTGCTACCGAGCAGGAGTTAAAAGCGATCTTAGCGGGCCGCAAAACGGCTGCTGAGATTCTCAATTACTATCGCACAGCCCAGACGCTGTATGATCTCGCTGTGCAATATGCTCGTGAGGGAGTGCTGCGGCTGGATATGCCCCTGGTCTGGCACGTCCACAGTGAACTGTTCCGAGGGTTGAGCGAAAGACGTGGGGCGTTGCGCCGGGGAGGCATCCAGATTCAAGGAGCAAAGGTGCGCCCGCCGGAGTTTGATGTCGATGCCTATGTGCGCGCCTGGATTCAGTTGAGCCTGGATTGGCTCAAGTCCCTGCCCATTCTGGCTGCTCTGGCGCGCAGCCATGCCTTATTTGAGAGCATCCACCCGTTTGAAGATGGCAATGGACGAGCAGGGCGCATCCTGCTCAACTGGCTGGCGGTCAGCAGGGGCTACACGCCCATTATCATCAAAGGCTTCACGCAGGAAGAGCGAGATCGCTATTACCATGCGTTGGAGGAAGCTGATCAGGGACTCCAACAGGGCTTTCCTGATCCCCAGCCTGCCGCGCTGCGACAGCAACTGGAGCAAGGGAACTTCGGGCGATTGGAGGCATTGCTCTTCGAGGGGCTGAGAGACAGCATGGACCCGCTGATTGCGACGACCCTGGAGCGACAGGAGCCACTCATGGATTTCAGTTCGCTTGCTACCATCCTGAATGTGCGAGAGAGTACGCTGCGGCAATGGGTTCATCGCGGGAAACTGATTGCGATCAAGCGGGGCAATCGGCTCGCTAGTCACCCCCGGCTCTTGCTCGCATAACGGTTCGGCATCAGTGCGCCAGGGCGAAGGCATAGATAGCAAAGAGCGAACCGGCTATCAGCAGGGCAATGATAAAGGTGAACAGCTTTTTCGGCACGCCGTTGCTGCGCGCGCGCATCGAGGGATACACGCCCGTGTGGCCGGTGGCGCCGGATCGAAACGCAGGGAAAGCGCCGGTATTGCCAGTGGCGCCTACGCGCGGGATGCGCCCGGAGGAGGTGCGTGGAAAGCCGCTGGAGACAGTGGGGCGTGGGCCGCTGGCCTGGGAGACTGGCCCGGAGGCGCGCGCGCCAAATGGGGCGCGCCGGTTCAGGCGCATCTCTTCGCCCGCGCACCAGTGGATGGCCTGGCAGTTGGGGCAGTGCGGGAAAAGATCATACGGCTGGCTGAGGTGGTAATCGCCATAGTAGCGCTCGCCGATCTTGACGCGATCATAGCGGCGAATCTGCTGGCTTTCAAAGACGGCGGTACATTCCTGGCAGCGCAGCAGCAGATATTCAGCCCAATCCGGCGCGGAGCAGTGGGGGCAGCGGTCGCTGCTGGTGCGGCGCTGATCGGCAGGCACGATCCAGATCTGCCCGCAGCGATGACAGGCGCACCGACGCTCGGCGGGCGCGGCGCCAGGCGTGGAGAGGCGCTGGGGCATATCCGAACCCAGGAGTCGCCCATCCTCACGTAAGCGAGCGGCCTGCTGAGGGGTCAGCGTGTAGACAAAGCCTTCCAACGCGATAACTGCGCTCGCGCCGACATCCAGGCGAGGAAAGGTGACAGCGACTTTGCTGTCCGTCACGCGCGAAGGCGCCTCGGTGGCGCTAGCCTTGGGCGCGGGCGCCTCGTCGGGGGTGGCAGCTTTTCCCTGTGTGGGGAGAGGCCCGCTGGAGGTAGTAAACCCCCGGCCATTGGCCGCGCGATAGAAGGCGAGCGGTTCCTCGTCATCCCACACAGCGCGACGGCTGATGCCATGCGTCAGGTCGTAGGTTTTGCGTTTGCTGGGATTCGTCAGCGTCTTGTACGCCGTCAAGAGCAGGCGCATGCGTTCTTCGGCGTCTGGTCCGGCATAGACATCAGGATGGTACTTTAGGGCCATGCGCTTAAAAGCCGTTTTGATTTCGATGACGTTTGCCCCTGGCCCTATCCCCAGCAGCGCGTAATAATCCAGTGTTTCATCCATCATGCGTCAAAGAAGCTCTCAACGCCTGCCTGGCCTGCCTGACTCGCCTGGCCCATCGCGGCCCTCTCAGGCATTCTGGCAGCGCTCACTCGTTTTCTGAAGTATACACTACAATGGACAGTCGGGCAAGAGCAATGCCCAGAATTGGCTATCCGTTCTGGCATACCTTGTGCAAAAAAGTGTGGCACAGCCAATATGGCCTGGTTCATAGCTGCCTGGTGAGCAACAAGATAGGAGCGTTCCCCAACAGTATGCTAGAGTAGCTCGGCAGAAGGATAGGGAAATCTCATCTCCTTAGCACTAGAGCAACCGTAGGGTGTTGTTACTGGCAAGCCCATCGGTCCGTTATTAAGACGAGGGGCGCTTGCCAGGAACTGTTGGCGCGCCTGATCTTCGGCTCGCTGAAGGTACTGAATCAAAGCATGATGTTAGCAACGCTATTTTCTTCAACAACAGTGCTTTCTGAAATTGTATTTGGCCTGTTGTTGGTATGGTTGGCGGCTTCAGCGGTGATGACGTTCTTAACAGGGGTGAGGAAACCGCGCATGATGGCGGAGGTGGAGGAGGAAGAGGAAAAGCTAGCTGAGCGCGTCAGCGCCGCGCCAGAGGGTGTGGCTGCTGCACTGGATGGCGTCGCTCCGTCCGCGCAGGCGCCAAATCCGGCGCTTGCGCTTGAAGCGCCCGCGCCCCTGGCCGATGACACTGAGTCGCCGCCCTCTGCGCCGGGGCGGCGCGCCTATCGGTATGCCGACCCTGGAACTGCTTCTATCGCGGCGGGCGCTGATGGCCGGTGAGGCTCTGCCCTGAAATCACTCGTTGCGGGGCGCAGGCGCGCCCCGCCTTCTCTTTATATATACACTTATCCTATAAACTGGCAGTGTAAAGGAGATCTCGTATGGCTCGTCCTCTGATTGGTATTCCCTGCTACGCCGGCAAGCGCGCCGGGACGCAGCGCCCCCTCTATGGAAACAATCGCGCCTATTGCAAGGCGGTAGAGATGGCTGGCGGCACGGCGGTACTGATCCCCCATTTCGAGGATCTCTCCGCGCTGGAGCCACTCTGCTCGCGGCTGGATGGCCTGCTGCTCCCTGGCGGCGTCGATATTCACCCTCGCGCCTATGGCGAGGAAGCCCACCCGCTGCTGGGCACGGTAAACCTGGATGAAGACCGCCTGGAATTGGCGCTCGCCGATTATTTTCTGGAGATGGACTTCCCCATCCTGGGCATCTGTCGCGGCCTGCAACTGCTCAACGTCGCCGCGCGTGGCACGCTCTATCAAGACATTCCCGCGCAGCGGCCGGAGTGCCTGAAGCACGCTTCTACCAGCAAGCCGCGCGACTATCGCGCGCACCCCATCAGCATCATCCCCGGCACGCGCCTGGCCGGCTTGCTTGGCACGGAGCCGTTCATGGTCAACAGCTTCCATCATCAGGGCATCAAGACACCAGGCCGCAATGTGCTGATCTCCGCGACGGCCCCCGATGGTCTGCTCGAAGGCATCGAGTTCCCCAATCATCGCTTTGTCGTGGCCGTGCAGTGCCACCCGGAAGAACTGGTCGCCGATGGAGACGAGCGCGCGCTGCGGCTCTTCCAGGGCTTCATCGAGGCGGCTACCCGCCCCACCGCAACCACCTATCAGGTGGCAAGTTAAGAGGGGGATACATAGCAGCGCGCGGAGCGATCACGCCATCCTGACTGGTTCGGCAGAAACCAGAGGCAGGCTGCGCGCTAGCGGCGCCGCTAGGCGTAGAGCTTGCGCTGGCTGCGCGCCAATGTTGCCACTGCTGTAGATACCGTCGATGGGTGAGCTAGAATCATGAGTGCCACAATACAACTCCACAGACAAACGAGTCACGGTGAGGCTGCCCTGGGTGCCGTGCGCGGTCATCATGTCCTGAAGTACCTGATTTTGGGTATTAGTGTCTGCCTGATCGTAGTCCTGGCAACTTGAGTGTTCATTCAGACTGGAAGAGCAACTGGTGGTCAAGCCCAGGACACCCACGAGCGCGATCATCACGAGCGTTCCCTTGAAAATCGGCCCCCACGCATCACGGATAAAAACGAGGATTTTCACGCTAAAGTTCTTCCTCTCACCTAGAAAACACATTCCAGAATCGGGGTGTTCGATTTCTATTATATCGTCTATTGCTTTACCTGTCAAGCGTCTTGCGCCAGACGGGTATGCAGAACTTTGATCGCCGCCTGCGTCCCCAGATAGACATGCGCGCCCAGGTAGACTTCGGCAAAGCCACCTTCCCCTGGCTTGGATGAGGACTGAGCGGTCCGCGTGATGTTCTGGCAGGCTGGAGCGTCTAGGGAGGTAGGGGCACGGCGCGGCTGGCGGCTGAAGGCCGCTTCTGTCGGCTGCGCCAGTGGCGCGGCCTGTGCAGGCCAGGACGAAAACACATCGTCGTTTCAGCGAATCAGGGAGAGAGCATGTCCATGAGAACGAAAAGCCTGCTGCTGGCGATCCTGGCAGTCTTGCTGCTGGCGGGCTGCGGGAGCGGCTCGCCCCCGCAGCCCGGCCAGCCCACATCCACCTCTGCGCCTGGCTATTCAGCCGCCGCCACGCCAACGCCGACGCCCGGCGCGACGCCGATTGGGCCGCTGGGCGCGCCGAACTGCCAGCCAGCATCACCCATCGATAACTCGCCAATCGGGCCAGAGGCCGAGGGCACGTCGGCCAACGCCTCGCTCTGGGCCTTGCTGATGTCCACCAGCGGCATTCCCATCCAGGCAAAGCAGGGTGTCAAGATCGTCTGGCGCATGACGGGCAGCGGCGACCTGCAACTCGTCGCCATCGGCCCGCAGGGGCAGCGCCTCGCGCCCACCTGGGGGCCGGACGCGCACGGCGGCTCCAACTGGAACCGCCCTGGCGACGAATGGGGCGCGGGCTTCAACCTGCCCACTGCGGGCTGCTGGGACTTGCACGCCAGCCGCGATAATGCTTCCGGCGACCTCTGGCTGGTGGTCACGAGCTAACCGGCGGCGATGCGCGCCAGGGAGAGCGGCGGGGTAGAGGTCCAGTGGACCGGCGGTGATTCCGGCTGATCGGCATCGGTTGAAGTAGCTGGCGGCTGAAGGCTAAGCCTATGGGCACGGGGCTGGTCAGCGCCGCACCCCCATCCCTGTCGGCTTCCAGCCGGCGCTACAGGACCGCCAGGCTAGACGAGGGGCAGGGTGAACCAGAAGGTCGATCCCTGGCCTGGCGCGCTGTTGAGGCCGACCTGCCCCTGTTGCCGCTCGATCAGCATCTTGGTGACATACAGCCC
>JBJKSJ010000421.1:0-2142 GCA_046704085.1 Ktedonobacterales bacterium
CCTGATGTTCCATGCCCAATGGCTCTTCATCCAGCCGCGCCAGGCGGGCCTCGCGGAAGGGCACGCCCAGCGTCAGCGTGGCCTCCTGCGCTGTCTCCAGCGGGTTATAGAAGCGCACCAGCAGCGCGTCCTCCCGTTCGGCGCGTTTGATGGCGCTGACGACCAGCGCGCCGGGGGCCAGATCGACCAGACTGCCTTCCACTGGCAGAGCGCCTTGATGGACCTTTGCCTGCACACTGCGCAGCGGAAGCTGGAACGCCTGCGCCAGCCGCTGGACTGCTGCGTCGTCGGCGCGCCAGTTGCCCGCCTGTGGCACCAGCGCGTACTCGAAGGTCCACGCGCCCGGCATCTGCGCCTCTGGCGTGAAGTCCATCGGCCCGGCATGTCCGCGCCTCGTCGCCAGGTCGCCCCGCGAGAGCCACTCGACGCAGCGTAGCAAAGTTAGTGCCAGGACAACACCCTGGCCGTCTGCTGCGGGTATGGCTTCGTATTCGGGCAAGCCCTTATTCAAGACCGCCAGGCCCAATCGGCCATCGCTGATGTCTACAAAACGCTTCTGCGGCTGCGTATTGACCGGGCGCTCAGCCCAGTTCGCCCAGTTGGACGGGTCGCCGTTCGGCGGGCTGACCCGCGCCGGGCGACGGCGCACCTCGAACGTTCCCTCCGCCTCGGCAGTGTCGGCGGCGAAGGGCGCGGGAAAGAGGACGCGCAGGCGATGGTCTCTGGCCGTGTTCTCGACCCTCGTCTGCACGTCAATCCGCCGCGCGCCCGGCGCGAGGCTGACCTCGCTCACAATCGGGCAATGCGCCGTTTCATCCGAGCGCCGCGCGCGATCCTCTGTGCAGCGCGCCGGGAGCAGGTAATCCAGCGTCACGCGCAGCGTGGCGCGCACCGGCCCACGCTTCAGCAGCGTCACCTCCGGTGGGCGCGCGGGCGTATCGATCAGCGTGTCTTGCGCCAGGGGCGGGCAGTAATTGTACAGGTCGCCCACCTCGCCGCCGTCGGCAAAGCGATTCAGCCCGGCGTAGGTCGCGCCTGTGGTTTTATCCAGCACGGTCAGCGTGCCGTCCTCCGGGTCCACGCTGACGCGATAAAAGGTGTTTTCGATGCCTGTCTCGCTTGCCGTCAGGTCACTCTCTGCGACGGGCGCGGCATCCTCTGGCCGTCTTGCGCGCGCCAGGAAGGTTTTGTAGCCGTGCGCGGGCACGTCGCGGGCCACAAAGCGCACGGTCTCGTGCAGCGTCTCGCGGATGACGATATGGAAATAGCGGAAGCCGGGGCGCGCGGCAACTGCCGTGCCCTCGGCAATTGCCTGTTTGACCGCCTCCGGGTTCGGCCCGCCGGTCGTGGCGACGGTGATCTCCACATCCTCCACGCCCTCTTCGCGCCCCGGCTTGTATTCGGCGCGCAGGATGGAGAAGCCCATCGCCTGCCCATCGCTTGCCATCCCCAGCATGCCGGCGGCCACTTCGGCGGTCAGATCAATTGCGCCCAGTTCTTTGCTGGCGCGCTCGACGACCTCCATTGGCATCACGTACCCGGCGGCGTCGGTGATGACCATCTCTCCGACGCCGGGCAGCGCCTCAAGCGTGCAGGTCACAAGGTCGCTGCGCGGGCCAGGGCCAGGATTGAAGACGACCAGCGGCGCGCTCCGCGCCTCATTGGCGGCCAGCGCGGCGGTATCAATGTGGCTGGCAAGCTGGCCCAGCTTCGTCTCGATCAGCCCCTCGGCGATCTGCTGGCTCTGGTCGAAGCGGCTACTCATCTCTCGATGCACCTGATCGATGCTGCATCCGCAGATGCTGTCGTGGGGGTGGTTGTGCATCAGATGCCGCCAGGCCACGCGCAGGAATCCGGCGGGATACGCCTCGCCCAAGGCCCAGGTCCAGGCGCTCAGCGGCTCGGCGACGCTGTGCAGCAGATGCTCGCCCGCCGTGTTGCGCTGCTTGATCCATAGACGCGTGGAGAGGACGCCCGGCAGGAGATGGGAAACCTGGCTGCTGCGCCATTCGCCGCCGAAGGTCTCCAGCGCGGGATGAGCGCGCTTGATCGCCTCGACATATTGCGGCAGCGTGCCGATGGTGATCTGCGCGTCGGTCAGCCGGGCGTTGGCCTCGGCAATGACGGCGGGCAAGCCCTCCT
>JBJKSJ010000422.1:0-3410 GCA_046704085.1 Ktedonobacterales bacterium
CGCAGGTCCTGGGCCTCTATCTAGCGCAGGGCGTGGCGCTGGCGCTGATCGCTGCGCTGCTTGGCCCCTGGCTGGCGGCGCTTTTGACGCGCGGCCTGGTGTCCTGGCTCTTGCCGGGCGCAGGGAGCCTGGTCAGCGCGGGCTATCTGGGCGCGGTGATCTTCCCTGGCTTCGTCTTCTGGCTGGCGGCGCTCGCAGCCGTCTTGTGCCTGGGCGCGCTGGCGCTAGCGACGCTGCGCGCGGCGCGGCTGGATGTGCTGGCCTTCCGCAGCGAGCAGGCGCGCTCGCTGCGTCAGCCCCTCTGGCAGCGCCTCTATCTGGATGTCGGTCTGGCCGTGCTGTGTGTCGTGGGCTATGTGGAACTGAACTATTTTGGCGGGGTCGGTGTGCGCAGCCTGCTGGGCGGCGGCGCGGCATCTGACCCACTGCTGCTGATCGCGCCGGGGCTGCTGCTGCTGGCCGGGGCGCTGCTGGCGCTGAGGCTTTTCCCGCTGCTGGTGCGCGGCGCGGCGCGGCTGGCGGCGCGTAGGCGCGGCGCCACCAGTCTGCTGGCCTTGATTCAGATGGCCCGCAGCCCACAGCACTATGCGCGGCTGGTCTTGCTGCTGACGCTGGCCGTCGGGCTGGGCCTCTTCACGCTGACCTTCTCGGCCTCGCTCAGCCAGAGCCAGGCCGACCAGGCCGGCTATCAGGCCGGGGCGGATTTTCGCGTTACCGAAAGCGCGCCCAACTCGACGCCCGCCGCGTTTGATCAGCAGAAGACCCTGGCGACACTGCCGGGCGTCCAGGCGGTGAGCGCGGCCCGCCGCACGAGCGCCGATACGCGGGGTGCTGTGCCAGCGACGATTCCACTGCTGGCGATTGACCCGGCGAGCTTTGCCAGCGTGGCCTCCTGGCGCGCCGATTTTGCCAGCCAATCCCTGGCTGCGCTGCTGGCCGCGCTGCGCCAGCATGCCTTGCAGCCTGGACAGCTTGCCAATCTGCCATCGGGCGCGCCGCCGGTCCTGTGGGCGATAGTCAGCCAGTCGTTCCTGAACGCCAATAAGCTGGCGGTTGGCGATCTCTTCACCGTCACGCCTTCAGAGGTAAACTTCTCGCAGGTGCAGTTTCGTGTCGGCGCAGTGGCTAAGTACTTCCCGACGATGTATGATCGCAACGGGCATGGGTATATGATCGTCGATCTGAACGATTATCTAGGCGTGGTCAATAGCTTGAGCGGCAATGCTCTGTTTGGGCCGAGTGAGTTCTGGCTGCGCTCTGTTGATGATCCCGGAACGCTGGGCCATCTGCGCGCGTCACTGGCGCAGCCGGATCTGGCCTTCCAGCAGGTCTGGGATCGCCGCGCGCTGCAAGCGGCAGCGGAACAGAACCCTTTGCAGGCGGGACTGCGCGGCGTCTTGCTGCTCGGCGTGATTGCGGCGGGCGCGCTGGCTGTGCTGGGCAGCCTGATCGCCAGCGCCCTGACGGCGCGCCAGCGCGCCACGCAGTTTGCCGTGCTGCGCACATTGGGCGCGAGCGGCGGGCAACTGCTGCGCCTGCTGCTGGGCGAGCAACTGGCGATCTATCTGTTTGGCTTGCTGGCCGGCACTATCCTGGGCGCCGCGCTGGCAACGGCAACGCTGCCCTATCTGGCGTTGAGCAGCGGGTCGAGCGATGCGGCGGCGCAGAGCGTGCCGCCTCTGGCGCTGGCGATTCAGTGGCCGTCGGTGGGGCTGTTTTATGGCTGCCTCCTGCTGGCGCTGCTGCTGGCGCTGCTCTTGATGGCAAGCTATGCCAACCGGCTGGGCCTGGGCAGCACACTGCGGCTGGGAGAAGAATAGTGCAGGCGGCATTTATCGAATGTGATACGCTGGTCAAGATTTACAAGGTGGCCGACCTGGAGGTTGTGGCCCTTCAGGGACTGGACCTGCATGTTCAGCGTGGGGAGATGCTGGCGCTGGTCGGGGCGTCTGGGTCGGGCAAGAGCACGCTGCTCAATATCCTGGGCGGGCTGGACAGCCCCAGCGCCGGGCGCTGCGAGGTCGCTGGCTATGATCTGGCGAAGCTGAGCGCCCGCCAGCGCAATACCTACCGGCGTATGATTATCGGCCATATCTGGCAGCAAACCAGCCGCAACCTCCTCCCTGATCTGTCGCTTCAGCAGAATGTCGAGGTTCCGCTGGCGCTGGCTGGCTTGCCCGGCCAGCGCCGCGCGCGCCGCGCCCGTGTGCTGCTGGAATTAGTCGAATTAGGGCACAAGGCCGCGCGCAAGCCCGCGCAGCTTTCCGGTGGCGAACAGCAGCGCGGAGCTATTGCAGTGGCGCTGGCAAATCAGCCGCCGCTCCTGCTGGCCGATGAGCCGACGGGCGAACTGGATAGCCGCACAGCAGAAACGGTTTTGAGCCTGCTGCGTCGCCTGAACCGCGAGCTAGGGCTGACGATGGTGATTGTGACGCACGATGCGTCGGTGGCCCATTCCGTTGATCGCACGATTGCGATTCGGGATGGCCGCACCAGCACCGAGACGGTCCGCCAGGCGCCGTCGCGCGGTTGGGCCGAGGCAGGCGCCTCTGATGACGCTGACCTGGCTCTGGCGGGCGAAGTGACGCACCGCGAGGCGGTGATTATTGATAAAGTCGGGCGGCTGCAAATCCCCGCCCATTTGCTGGAGGCGCTGCCCTTCCAGGGGCGTGCCGAGATTCGCCTGGCCGACGGCCATCTGGAAATCTGGCCTGCCGGAAGCCGCGCCGTTTATCAAGACGACGAATAATGGTAATCCTACCAGCAGGGCTGGGGCATCCTGTAGCGCCGGCCTCCGTGCCGGCAGGGGTGGGGTCTGGCGCGCACACGCACGTTCGCTCCCGGCGCGTCGCGTCCGCGCAGGCGAGCGGTTGCCCGGCTGGAAGCCGGAGGTACATACGGGTGCCACCCTGGGAAAGTAGGCAAAGTTGGGAAACTTGCTGGATAGCGCCGCTGATCCAAATGAGGTAACTGACCTGCCGCTGCTAGAGGCGCGCGGGCTGGAGCGCGTCTATATCACAGGCGGCGAGCGTCTGGCCGCGTTGCAGGGTGTGCATCTGGCGCTCTGGGCCGGGCGCGTGGCCGTATTGCGTGGGCGATCCGGCGCGGGTAAGACCACGCTGCTCAATCTAATCGCGGGGTTGGATGAGCCAACGGCAGGCGCGCTCTGGCTTTTCGGTCAGGAACTGGCGACACTGAGCGAGCGGCAGCGCACGAGCCTGCGCCGCGAGTCGCTGGGCTTTGTCTTTCAGTCGGCGCACCTCTTTCCCAATTTGACCGCGTTAGAGAATGTGGAACTGCCCTTGGGGCTGGCGCGGGCGTAGCCGCGCGAGCGCCGAAAGCGCGCCGCTGAGGCGCTGGAGATGGTTGGCCTGGCCGGGCGCGCCCGGCATCGCGGGCTGGAGCTTTCA